>CAZVRN010000431.1:0-2307 GCA_964629485.1 uncultured Thermodesulfobacteriota bacterium
GAGGGTTGTCTTAAGCGGCTGATTGAGTTTCACCCCGAATATGGCCCCGGTCATTTTCACCTGGGACGTTTTTTATTCGCCCGCTCAGACTTCAAGAAGGCGGCTGTGAGCTTTCGGACTTTTTTGAAACTGGGGAACAGTGATCCGATTATCGGGGTGAACCGCGATCATCAAACCTTTATGGCTGCTTTGATGCTGGGAAACTGCCAGGAGAAGATGAAAAATATCGAGGAAGCCATAACCGCTTACCGGATCGCCGCCAGATCGAATCCAGGAAACCCGGAGCCAAGCCTGGCCCTGGCAAGGCTTTTCCTTTCCCAGAACCGTCCTGACCTGGCCTTGAATTTCGCCCGGCAAAGCCTGGAAATCAGCCCCGGGAACCGGCGGGGGGCGGAAATGCTCAACCAGTTATCTGGCAATGGAAACGCTTAAACAAAAAACCATCGGATTTTTTACGGACGGCCAGGGCTTTGATGGCTCGACCATACAAAAAAAAGCAATGGGCGGCAGTGAAACCGCTTTCATCCAGGCGACGCGCACCCTGGCTGAACAAGGTCACAAAGTCATTGTCTTCAACAATTGCGGGAACCCCGGTGTTTATGACGGGGTAACCTACTATCCGATTTCAAAATATGTCAGTCTGGCTAATACATTGCAATTCGATGTCTTCATTGTAAGCCGATTCTTTGACTTTTTTGTAGTTCCCATCCCGGCCAAGCTGAAGGTTCTCTGGAACCACGATACGTTAGACCGGCCGGATAAGCTGCGCAAAGTAGTTGACCGCATTGATCTGCTTTTTACTCTAAGCCGATTCCACAGGCGAAATTTTCTGTCACGCATCCCCTCCCTTGAGGACAAAATTATTGTGACCAGAAACGGAGTGGACCTGGCTCTCATTGATGAAGCTTCAAGCCAAAGAGTTAAAGACCCTGAGAAGGTTATTTATGCATCGCGCCCGGAAAGAGGACTCAAGATTCTTTTAGAAAACATCTGGCCAAAATTGATCAGAAAGCGTCCGTCCCTGACTTTATATTTATGCGGCTATGAGTTCGAGCCGGCTGATCTGCCGCCGGACCTAAAACGGCTGTATGGCTATCTGGAGGACCTGATTAAAAAATCCAAAAATGTCGTCTCCCTGGGTCCCTTAAGTAAAAAACAATATTATCGTCACCTGGCGCAGGCCTCCCTGATGATCTACCCCTGTACGTTTCCGGAAATAAGCTGTATCGCGGCCATTGAGGCTCAGGCCTGCGGTACACCAATATTGACCACGGACAGGTATGCACTGGCCGAGACGGTTCAAGTCCCGGAATTCAAAATTCCCGGCATACCAGGCACCCAGGAATATGATTATTTATTTGTGAAGACGGCGCTCAAGATGCTTAACGAAACAAAGCGGACTGCTGCTCTGGCTGAAAAAGCTCAATCGGTTGTGAGAAAAAAATACGCTTGGCCGGTGATAACGGCGGAATGGGACAGAATCTTTGATCTCAACCTGGCCGCCAAAGAGTCCCAAAGATGTGCTAACCAGAACAAAGGTAGCAGAAATTTCAGTCGCCCCGGTTTCAAAAAGGACAAGCTCAAGATCCTTATTCTTCATGGCAAACATATCCTGATCAGAGAACTTTTGAACGGATTTAAAGCCTTAGGGCATCAAGCCCGGCTTATCATGATACGGGAGGAAGAAGCGAACAGCAGTGACATTATTCGGTGGCTTAAGGAGGAAATAACCCTTTTTAAACCTGATTTTGTGCTGACCATCAACCACCTCGGTTTTGACATCGAAGGTGTTATGACCAGCTTTCTCACAGAAATCAAGATGCCGTATGCTTCCTGGTATGTGGACAGCCCCATGCTTATTCTTCGCCATTACAAGACTAATACCTCGGATTACTGCTCTATCTTTCTTTGGGACTCGGACTATATCTCCGATATCAAATCTCTGGGAATTGACCGCGTCTACTACCTTCCCCTGGGTACCGATACGACCCAGTTCAGGCCACTTAACGGACGCCCCAGCCCTTTGAGAAACCTCGCCTGTGAAGTAAGCTTTGTCGGGAATTCCATGACCAAGCCTATCTTATTAAAAATTAAGAAACTCGAATTAAAACCGGACTTCATGTCTCATTTGAGTCAAGTTGCGCGTGAGTTTATTAACATTCGCGACCGGACGCCCCGGGCGTTGATGGAGAGAACAGGACTACTGAAGCATACAATTGTTGCTAAATTCAACGAGGCTGACCTGGTGGACCTGGAGGCCCTCTTAATATGGCGCGCCACCCAAATTTACCGGCAGGAAATCATCCA
>CAZVRN010000432.1:0-2303 GCA_964629485.1 uncultured Thermodesulfobacteriota bacterium
CTCCGGGCCCACGCCCGCCACGTCGCCCAGAGTCAGACCCAATATGGGTTTAAACTGGCCGGGCATATTTCCTCAAAGTTCCCAGGCCGCCTTGGCGCCTTCTTCGGTCGCTTCGATGATACGGCGCACCTTGGCGGCGTCCCCGACCACAAAATGCTTTATGCCTTTATCTGACAGGAATTGTTTAAGCTCATCATAAGGTTTGAACCCAACCGCGACAACCACCTGGTCAACCGGTGAAATGGTTTCCTCCCTCCCTTCATGCACCACTGTCACCGAACCTTCCTGGATGCTTTTAACTGTGGTGTTAAGGAGTAAATTGCCTTCCGCGTCCCGAAGGCGCTTGTGAAGCATGTAGCCGTGGGAAAAGAATTTTTTGACCGGAGACCGTTCCAGCATTTCAACAACCGTGACCTTGCTTCCTTTATCAATAAGAAAATCAGCGGTCTCCATGCCGACCCAGCCGCCCCCGATCACGACTACGTTTTCCTTGGGCTGGACCTTGCCGCCCAGAACCTTGAGAACGTCAGCTACCATGGGAAGGTCAATTCCTTTGATCTCCGGAACGATTTCCTTCCCGCCGGTGGCCAGGATAACGGCGTCCGGCTTGCCTTGCTCGATCATCTCCGCCGTGACCTTGACCCCGGTCTTGATTTTAACCCCGATTTTTTCAACCTGAGTGATTAGCCAGGCAATCCAGTCCGCGTAAACCTCCTTATGGGGCGGCACACCGGCGAAGCGCAGTTGGCCTCCGGCCTTTTCTTCCTTTTCAAACAGGGAGATTTCGTGACCCAGCCTGGCCGCTTCGTAAGCAGCGGTCAAACCGGCGGGACCCGCGCCCACAATCCAGACCCTGCGGCTGACCTCGGCCGGTCCTTGAGGATAAATAAGTTCCTGGCCGGTTTCCGGGTTGATGGCGCAGCGAATGCTGCCTTCTCCGGTCATCAAGCGTTCAATGCAGCCTTGGTTGCAGGCGATGCACTTTCGGATATCCTCGGGGCGGCCTTCTTTGGCTTTGGTTAAAAAATCAGGATCCGCCAGTGTTTGCCGTCCGAATGCGACCAGGTCGGCGTCTCCCCTGGCGATAACCCGGTCCGCCAGAAACGGATCATCGTACCGGTTGACCGTAATAACAGGCACGTCAACTATTTCTTTTATTTTTCTGGCCGCGCCGGAGTTGAAGCCGGGTTCATATTCGGCCGGGGCGCTGGTAATACCTCCCGGGCTGCCATGTGTCCCGATGGAGGCGTGAATAATGTCTGCGCCGGCCTTGACGAAATCCGGCAGGACCGGCTGAAGGTCCTCGAGCGTGTATCCGTTTTTGATGAACTCTTCCGTGGAAATACGCAAAGAAACGGGAAAATCATCTCCCACGCATTTGCGGACCTCTTCCAGTACTTCAACCGTGAAACGGGCCCTGTTTTTCATGCTGCCGCCGTATTCATCGTTACGCTGGTTGGAACGCGCTGATAAGAATTGAGCCAGGAGGTAACCGTGCGCGCCGTGGACTTCCACCGCGTCGAACCCGGCTTCCCGCGCCCGGATCGCGGCCCGGCCAAATGAGGCGATGATTTCCTGAATGTCCTCTGCTGTCATTTCCCGGGCCGCCTGACGGTGTATCGGGCTCGGAATGGCGGACGGGGCAATCGCTTCTCCCTTCCGTACCAGAAATGAACTTTCGCGTCCGGCGTGGTGCAGTTGCAATGCCGCCTTGCCGCCCCCCTCGTGTATTACCGCAGCCAGCCTTGTCAGCCCGTCCAGAAAACGGTCATCATAGACTCCGATCTCACTTTCTATGGAGGCCCCCGAAGGATGAACAGCCGAAACCTCAACAATAATCAATCCGGCCCCACTTTCTGAACGGCGCCTCATGTAGGCCAGAAGAGCGTCACTCACCGTCGCGTCGTCATTGCCCAGGTTGGTCCCCATGGGAGGCACTACCACCCGGTTGGGCAGTTCCATGTTTTTAATCTTCAACGGTAAAAGCAAGTGCTCC
Organism: uncultured Thermodesulfobacteriota bacterium; assembly: GCA_964629485.1. Lineage (GTDB taxonomy): Bacteria > Desulfobacterota > Desulfarculia > Adiutricales > JAFDHD01 > JAFDHD01. The sequence continues at coordinate 1,997 of CAZVRN010000432.1, forward strand.
AGTCCGTCCATTTTCTCTTCTCCTTTTTTATTTACGTTTAAAGGCAGGCTATCTAATCCAGGGTCAAAAGTCAAATGAAGTTTCCCCCCTTTTTGCTTCATTTGTAATCAGCCGGCAGTTGTGATATATTGGCTTGGCCTGAGTGGGATTTACATAACTTTTTTGCTTAAAATTATTAATGATTTTAAGCATTTTTTATGCTTGCGGGTTTACGGCGCCGGTGCAGTTTTTGAGAAAGCAGTTTAATCAAATATAACCAGTGGGGAACATCATAAAAATGAACAATCAAATGAAGGCTTCTTTAGAC
>CAZVRN010000433.1:0-2303 GCA_964629485.1 uncultured Thermodesulfobacteriota bacterium
CCCTGTATCTGGCTGTTTTTCACGCTGTCAGCGCCTTCTGCAACGCCGGGTTCAGTCTGTTCTCGGCAAGCTTTGAGTCTTATCGGGGGGATTGGGTCATAAACCTGGTCATTTGTATTTTAATAATATGCGGGGGCATCGGGTTTCTGGTTATGAGAGAACTCAAACTGAGATTCCCTTATAACCGCCGCACCTGGAGGAGCCTCAGCCTGCATACAAAATTGATCTTGTCCGCATCCGGGGCCCTGATTGTTCTTGGCGCCGGATTGATACTTCTCATGGAGTGGCACAATACACTCACTGATTTACCCATACATGAACGTATCCTGGCGGCTATCTTCCAGTCCGTCACCGCCCGGACGGCGGGCTTTAATACTATTGAAATAAAATATCTGGCCAATGAGACTCTTTTTCTCCTTATTATACTGATGTTCATCGGCGCTTCACCGGGTTCCTGCGGAGGAGGCATCAAGACCGGGGCTTCAACAATTCTGCTCGTTTTGGGGCTTTCGCGTCTCAAGGGGTTGGACCGTCCCCAGATTTTCCACCGAACCATATCGACAGCCAGTGTGGCCAGGGCAATTAGTGTGGTCCTGGTAAGTTCAATCGTTGTCTGCGCTGCAACGCTCGTAGTTTTGATGACGGAATTGGGTAACATGTCTCATGTTATGACTCAAGGAAAATTTTTGGAGCTTTTATTTGAAACCGTCAGCGCTTTTGGAACGGTCGGGCTCTCGACTGGCATTACCAGTCAGCTTTCAACGGCCGGAAAGCTTGTTTTGACCATAGTGATGTTCGTGGGCCGCCTCAGCCCCCTGGTGGTGGCTATCGCCGTGAGCCGGCAGAGATCACAGCGTTTCTATTATGCTGAGGAAATGATTATGGTTGGATGAGGTGAATCATGAAACAATTCGCAGTCATTGGTTTAGGAAATTTCGGTTATTTTCTGGCCACCCACCTTTACACCAAAGGACATGATGTTCTGGCTGTTGATAAAGACCCGCTCAAGGTGCAGGCGGTTCAGGATAACGTGAGTCAGGCTGTGGTGGCCGATGGTACGGATCGGGCGGCAATGGAAGCCCTGAACATGATCCAAATGGATGCCGCCATTGTATGCATCGGTTCAGAAATGAGCAATTCAATTCTAACGACCCTGAATTTGAATGATATCGGGGTTAAAAGGGTGCTGGCCAAGGCCAACAGCGAGGTTCATGGGAGAATTCTTGAGAAAGTCGGTGCCACAGAGGTGATGTTCCCCGAGAAGGACCTGGCTATTTCCTTGGCTGAAAAGCTGCACAATCCCAATCTCCTCGACTACCTGCCCTTTCATGAAGGCTACAGCATTATAGAGCTGGCGGCTCCAGATGAATTTATCGGGAAAACCCTTCGAGACCTGGATCTCATTAATAAATACGGAGTACAGGTTGTGGCCGTTAAGGAAATAGTACCGGATCGCCTCAATCTCATACCGACAGCCCATTTCGTGGTCAAAGACAGTGACATCCTGATGCTTCTGGGGCCGAACGAGGCTCTGGATAAACTGCGTATCAAGGAAACGTAAGGGGCCTAATTGTTTAAAGATTTATTTTGCTGCGCCTTGTTCGTATAATTCTTTTTTCTTTGTTGTGTTTTCATCTTTCTATCGGTCCTGCCCTGGCCGATAAAAGCTGGCGTGAGCGAGTGCAGGCCCTGGCCGGGACCGGGGCTGTTATGGCGGCTGACGCCGAAGGCCGGATTCTTATCGCCATAAACGAGACCAAGCCGCTTATCCCCGCCTCGATCCTCAAGATAGTCACATCTGCTGCCGCGCTTAAATTCCTGGGGCCTGATTACCGTTTTATCACTGATTTCAGAGTCAATGCGGATGGGGATCTGTACATGACGGGTCGAGGTGATCCTTATCTCGTTTCAGAGGAATTGGCCTTAATAGCGAACAGGCTTAAGGCCAGGGGCTTGCAGAGCGTCAGAAACATCTATTTGGACGACCATTATTTCTCCCCGGGGCTTGTCCTTCAGGGAACCAACCGCAGCTTTAACCCGTACGACGCGTACAACGGAGCCCTGTGTGTAAACTTCAACACCATTTTTGTAAAAATTGATAATTCAGGAAATGTGTCTTCAGCCGAACCGCAGACGCCGCTGACGGATTTTGCAAGGAAAATGGCCTTAAAAAGCGGCCTCAAGGGTGAGGTGCGGCTTAACCTTTCAGATAATCCTGGAACTGTGTCTCTTTACGCCGGACACCTCTTAAGGGCCTTCTTGCTGCGGGCGGGTCTGAAGGTTCGCGGCCAGGTGATGCGATC
>CAZVRN010000434.1:0-2288 GCA_964629485.1 uncultured Thermodesulfobacteriota bacterium
CCCTCGGATTTACCCTTATGCACGAGCATCTTATTGTCGCTGCAGCCGGGGTATACCGCAACTATCCTGAGCTTCTCGGTTCGAACCTGATGGATCGCGTGGTTGATGGATTGAAACAGGCCAAGGAGGGCGGCGTAGACACGATTGTAGATTTAACGACTCTAGACCTGGGCCGGGATATTGAGTTAATGGCTGAAGCATCCCGCCGTTCCGGGGTAAATATTATCGCCTGTTCGGGCTGGTGGCTGGATATACCTCGTTTTTTCGAGGGGGTGTCTGCTGACCAGATGGCTGAATTGTTTATCCGGGAGGTCAACGAAGGAATCTCAGGTACAGGAATTAAAGCCGGGATTCTTAAATCGGCCAGTGACATGGCCGGTGTGACGCCTCAGGCCGAGATAATTTTGCGCGGTGTGGCGCGGGCGCATTTACAAACCGGTGTTCCGATTGCATTGCATTCTTATTCTCCGGGTCAAGTCGGGCGGCAGCAACTGGCCATTTTGCAGGAAGAAGGAGTGAACCTGACCAGGGTCAAAATGGATCACTCCAATGATACTACTGATGTGGAATACCTTATTTGGCTTTTGGATCAGGGATGCTTTCTCGGGCTGGATCGCTATCCTGGCTGGAATGTCAGTCCTCTGGCGCGGACCAAAACGTTGAAGGCCCTGATAGACGCGGGCTATGCAGACCGTCTTTGCCCTTCCCATGACGGGACAATCCTCCATGTTATGGCGGCCAATCCATTAATATCAGAGGAAGAAAGACTGAAAGCCAATCCTTATGGGTTTCTTTATATAAAAAAGGTGGTTTTCCCGCAGCTTCGACAAATGGGGCTGCCAGAGGAGATTATTAACGGCCTTTGCGTTAACGGTCCTCGAAACTTCTTTGAAGGTACCTGATTTTTTGGCGTTGATTGATTATGCTAAAATAGCATTCAATTATTCTAAACATCGTCGGGTCCATCCGGGAGTTCTGAAAGGACTTCTTCTATCCGGCGGCATTACTACAGCTGAAAATGCTTTGAAGATATTATTTATTACAAGGGTACGCTTTTCAGCGCCATCGGGTTCATCTTTCTTAAGACAGGTTATACGAAAAAACAGATTTTGAAAATCAGGAGAATAGATCATGGAAATATCCGCTGAAACAGTCAAAAAATTTTTAGGGAAAAAAGTGGCTTTTATAGAGCGCATGGGTCTGGAGGTATTGGAGTCCAAACCACGATATGTGAAATTGATGGCGCCTCTTAAAGGTAATGAGAATCATATCGGTATCATGTATGCCGGCGCTTTATTCACCCTGGCCGAAGTCCCGGGCGGGGCTCTGTTTGCCACTAGTTTTGACGTCACTAAGTATTACCCCATTGTCAAAGATTTATCGATTCGGTTTCGTCGCCCCGCCACCACGGATGTGACCATTGAAATGACCATGTCTCAGGAAGAAGTCGAACGGATACAGGCAGAAGCGGATGAAAAGGGAAAGGCTGATTACGTGCTGGAAGGAGAGCTCAAGGACGCTTCGGGTGAAGTGGTGGCACTGAGTAAGGGGACTTACCAGATTCGTGCTGTTGTCAGTTAAGTTTTCCCCTGCTCAATTATCTTATTAGAAGCTCTTTAAAATTAGTGCTTTCCAGATCACGGAAAAAGAAAAATTAAACTGCAAAAATATATTAGATATTTCGAGGAGTTAAATTTGAGATTAATATAACAGCGGGTTTTGCTAAAGAACGCAACGCGAAAAAGGTCTTTCAGGGCTTCCAATGGACATGAACTCCGTATTTTGATAGTCTGATAAATAATATCAAGCCGGGAGAGCGCTGCTTGCCTCATCAACGTTCATTAACTTTTTTGTTAGTAGACAGTGATTTTGCCTCACTTAAAACAGAGACCCGTATCTTAAATGATATGGGCTATAATGATATCATCCAGGCTGAAAATGGCACAGAAGCCTGGCCCATGCTCAAACATTACAAAGTAGATTTTGTCATCTCCGCCTGGGACCTGCCGGAGATGAGCGGTCTCGCTTTGCTCAAGCTTATTCGCACTGATCTGGAAAATAATATAATTCCGGTAGTGCTGATTGTCGAACAGATTACGAGAGAACAGGTCATTGAGGCCGGCGAGGCCGGAGTGAGTGACCTCCTGGTGCATCCGATTTCACCGGACATTTTTAGAAAAAAGATTCAAAGTGTTATTGAAATTGACCTGGATCCAAAGCACATCGAAGTCGAGAAGCATTATGAGCAAGGCCGGAAATTGATGAAAGAGGGGCGCTACGAGGAAGCA
>CAZVRN010000435.1:0-2263 GCA_964629485.1 uncultured Thermodesulfobacteriota bacterium
GCCGCCATATGAACGTTAGAGACTACAATCAAGATCAAGGGCTTTTGTTTCCTCCAGGTGGTAGATATGTGTAAGCGGTTGAGTTTGAACAAAGGAGGCAATAAACATGTCAAAACGACTCTCAGGCAAAGTCTGACCCGGTTGGCCACGTCTTGCCTCGGACATGCCTACCAGACCGGTGCGGGAATAAATTTTCCGGTGCGTCAGGGGAAGGCCGCCCTTAGGACAGTGAAGGAAAGTCTTGAAACGGCGAAGATGATAGAGACAGAGGTATCCGTTGCGCTTGGGGGCCGGTCGCCGCACGACCTGGCTGAATTTACGGTGGCCGTTTTTGGCCGTCTCCAGTATCATATTCCGGTAATTCTCGATCAGGAACTGGGGGCCCCGCCGCATTCACTGGCCACTATAAATGCGCATATTAAGAAGCAGCAGGGCCTGGGTTGAAACTTCTTACGAACTTCAGCCTTTAAAACCTCTTAAGAACGAATAATTTTGTTGAAATCGCGGAAGCCTGACAATGGGTTCGGCTAAAGAACGAAGTTTTGCAGAGGGCTCAAGAGGTTTTACGAGAAACATTCTTAAAGGCATGGATAACCTGACCCAAGTTCAACCAGCTCCAGGTGTTCCGGGCACCCTCTTCAGCAGGCGGGCAAAGGATTCTGACTTTGGGGCCTCGCGGCGCCCAGCAAGCCGGGTCGGTCGGCCCGAATATGGCCACGGTCGGCAGGCCCAGTTTCGCTGACAGATGAGTCACGCCGCTGTCATGGCCGACATAGCCCCGGCCCAGGCTGAGCAAAGCGGCCAATACAGGCAGCGGCGGACTCTGGACCAGGCGTATCTCTTGTGAAACTGCTTCTTTTCTAACGATCTCACCGAAACCGGCCTCGGCCGGACCCAGGATGAAAAGAATACCCAGGCCTGATTCTTCATGAAGCGCCCGGGCCAGTTCGATCCAGTGATTGAGAGGCCAGTTTTTTTTCGGGCTGCCGCTTCCGGGGTGCAGGGCCACCCAGGAAATGCGGTCAAGGTTTATTGATTTCAGAAAGGCCCGGGCCCGGCTTACCGCTTCATCGGAAGGGATGATCAAAACCGGCCCGGGTATCGGCCTGACGCCTGAGGCGGCGAACATGTGATCGGTCAGGTGTATGCGACTTCCTTCAGGGGGGCGGGACGGGACGGCCAGAACCTTTGGGATTCCCAACCGCTTCAGCCCGGACAGCGCGGGATCGCCGGGGGTTTTGGAAATCACGGCCGCCTGCCCGTGGCAGAGCAATGTTTGGGTTAAGCGGGTCGGGAGCCGCGGAGGGCTTTGATACAGCCCGGCCCAGCCGGCCTGGTCCTGGTCCATTATTGACGATACAAACGGCTGGTTGGCCAGCAGTTCAAGGTTAGTGCGGTTTCCAACCAGGGTCAGGGAATGCGCGCCGAAATGAGCGGGCAGGGCCGCCAGCAAAGGCAGGGCCAGGAGCATGTCTCCGAGCGCACCCCTGAGAATGACTAAACATTTCTCATCAGGCTCAGCCTGCTTAACCATCCCTGGTTGCCCAGTCATAGGGGATGTCGTTGTCGTGCGGGTCAATGCGGTTTTCGTCAGGGTTTTCGTAGTTGTAAACCATGGTCGGGGCATTGATGATATATGCTTCCCTCTCACTGATGCATTTCCAGCCGTGATTGAGACCGGGCGGGATCTTGACCAGAAGGGGGTTATGTTCGCCGATGAAAAATTCATTCACCATGCCCTGCGTGGGAGAACCGTCACGGGGATCGTGGATAACGAGCTTGATCATGCCGCGCACACAGACGATGTAATCAGATTGCAGCCTGTGCGCGTGCCAGCCTTTTACCACTCCAGGGTACGTGGTCGAAAGATAGACCTGCCCGAATTTTTCAAAAATAGGCTCATCAGAGCGAAGCATCTCCATGAGCCGGCCTCGTTCATCGGGAATGACCCTCAGCTTTTTTGTCTCGATTCCATCAATAAGTTCCATGATGACACCCTTGAATTCTAAATTGTTAATTCAAATACAAGAAATGAAGCAGCAGGTTAACGCCGAAGCCGGTCCCTCCGGCCGGAATATCGGGGGTGCTTTTTTCGGCCCGCGCGGTTCCGGCGATATCCAGGTGGGCCCAGGGAATCTCTGGCACAAACTGTTTCAGAAAAAGGGCGCCCTGGATAGTCCCGGCCTCCCTGTTGCCAGCGTTGCTGAAATCAGCGACCTCACTCTTGAGAAGATCAAAATAATCTTCATATAAAGGCAGTTCC
>CAZVRN010000436.1:0-2261 GCA_964629485.1 uncultured Thermodesulfobacteriota bacterium
TTCAGAAATTGAGGTCGTTTTGCCTGTTTATACAAATAAAAAGATTCAATAATTAACCTCTGTCCCGTTATACGATTCCAAAATTTTCAGCTCATCTTAATTTAAAATTAATTTCAAGGGATGTATTTGTTTTCCGCGCAATCAAGGTTACACTTTTTATATGGAAGGCGGTAAGGGACCTCGTTTTATGTGGGGGGAGGTAATGAGTCATGGCCAATGATCAGGTCGCGAGGGTATCGGAAATCATTGCAGCTTCTTCAAACAGCTTTGATGATGCCATTAAGGTTGGATTTCGCAGGGCTTCTAAAACTCTGCGGGGAATAACGGGAATTAGGGTTCATGAATTTCGGGTCAGTGTGGAAAATGACACCATCAAAGAATACAGAGTCAGGATGGAAGTCATTTTTCTTTTGGAAAATTAATTTTATTTTATGAAACCGTTTTTATAATTCATCGAGGTTCCTTGACCGCCTTGCTTCGCTTTCCCCCCTTACTTTTTGATGACAGTAGCCTCCGGTCATAACTCTCCTTGCCATTCTACCATTCAGGATTTGACCAACTTGCATAACAAATGCATCTTTCGTGTCTTATCACCAGTTAGATTTTTTCTTGATTGCCTCCTTTAAACTATGTCATGATACATTGGCTATAAAAAACGATGAAATTACTTTGTTGTGAATTAAAGGAGGTCAAGCTGTATGTCTATCGCAAAAGGCTATGCCGGGAAAATTTTAAAAGTAAATCTTTCGGCAAATGATATCACAACGATTCCAACTGAAACATATGCCGACCAGTTCATCGGGGGGCGAGGCATAGCAGCAAAGATTCATTGGGACGAAGTTCCAAGGGAAGCTGGGCCTTTTGATCCTGAAAATCGTCTTGTCCTCATGACCGGACCGGTGGCCGGCGTTCCCGGTTTGGCAGGCTCCAGATGGCAGGTGTCAGGCAAGTCGCCAGTGTTCAATCAATTTTCTTATTGTAATCTGGGTGGTTCCTGGGGCGCTCAACTGAAATTCGCCGGTTTTGACGGGATAGTCGTTCATGGCAAGGCAGATAAATTGCTTTATTTGGTGATCGATAATGACAAAGTCGAATTACGAGACGCTTCTTTCCTTAAAGGGAAAGGAGCTATTTCGACTAGAGAAAAATTAAAAGCGGAACTGGGGCAATCATTTCGCGTGGTCGCTATTGGCCCGGCCGGAGAAAACGAGATCAGCTTCTCCACTCTTTTGGCTGATGCGGATTCCAGCGGTGGCAATGGTTTAGGTTCGGTCATGGGGTCAAAGAACCTTAAAGCCATTGTTGTAAGAGGGCAGGGTAAAGTTGAAGTGGCGGACAAAGAAAAAGTGCGCGAACTGAGGCGAAGAGTGCGCGAATTGAAGCCGCCTCCGGGTGTTTGGCCAACTTTGTTGCCTGATGAGAATCTTAAGAAAAATATCTGTTTCGGATGCATCAACGGTTGCATGAGAGCCGACTATCAGGCCAAGGACGGACAGGTGGGCAAATATATTTGTCAATCCGCTTTTTTTTATGAAATTCGAGCGCAGCGTTATTATGGAGAAGTTACAGAGGTCTCTTTTAAAGCTAATAAAATGTGTGATGATTACGGGCTGGATACACGTTCGATTGAGACAATGATCATGTGGCTGAGCAGATGTCATAAGGCTGGTGTAATCACCGAGGAAGAAACCGGGTTGCCTCTCTCCAAATTAGGCAGTCTTGAATTTATTGAAACTTTACTTAAAAAAATTGCTTTCCGGGAAGGATTCGGCGATGTTCTGGCTGATGGAACCAGAAAAGCCGCACAAAGAGTTGGACAAAATTCAGAGCAGTATATTACTGATTATATGGCCAAATCAGGAGAAAACCCCGTGTACGGGGCCAGATTGTACCTCACCACCGGATTGCTGTATGCTGTGGAGCCCAGGCTGCCTATTCAGCAACTCCACGAGGTAAGTTCTCAAGCGTTGATGTGGGCTGCCCGTGAAACAGGGCTCAGGGAGAGCTATATGACCTCTGAAGTCTTCCGGGCAATCGCCAAGAAATTTTGGGGAGACGAGATTTGCGCTGACTTTTCCACATATGATGGTAAAGCCATGGCAGCCGCCCGAATTCAGGATCGTCAATACGCCAAGGAATCCCTTATCCTGTGTGATTTTTCCTGGCCTATCATCCACAGTCCAATCACCGAGGATCATGTCGGCGACCCCACCCTGGAAAGTCAGGTATGCCGGGCAGTAACCGGGATGGATATTGATGAA
>CAZVRN010000437.1:0-2259 GCA_964629485.1 uncultured Thermodesulfobacteriota bacterium
TCATTCAGCTACCCGTTCCCTGCTGGACCGCCGGGACGTGCTTATCGTGGCCAGTGTTTCCTGCATCTACGGCCTGGGCTCTCCAGAGGCTTACCAGGACATGATGCTTTATCTCGAAAGAGGCGTGGACCGCCAGCGCGAGAACGTGATTGCAAAGCTGGTTGAAATGCAGTATGAGCGCAATGACTATGATTTTCACCGGGGGACCTTCCGCGTTCGGGGCGACTGCGTGGAAATTTTTCCGGCTTATGAGGACGCCGAAGCGGTGCGTATTGAATTTTTCGGAGATACGGTGGAGTCTATTCGCGTTATTGATCCCTTGAGAGGCAAGATAAAACACGATCTGCGAAAAGTGGCCGTCTATCCGGGCAGCCATTATGTTACAACTGCCGAGACCATCGACCGGGCCATCGTGGCTATCCGAAATGAACTTAAAGAAAGGCTGGAGTTTTTTCATAAAGAAGGCAAGTTTCTCGAGGCGCAGCGTTTGGAGGAGCGAACCAATTATGACCTCGAAATGCTCAAGGAAATAGGAACCTGCCATGGTATCGAAAACTACTCCCGCCACCTGACCGGACGGGCTCCCGGGCAGCCTCCGCCTACTCTCCTGGATTACTTCCCTTCCGATTTTCTGCTCTTCATTGATGAAAGTCACATGGCCATGCCTCAGATTCGGGCCATGTACAACGGGGACCGGTCCCGTAAGCAAACCCTGGTTGAATACGGCTTTCGTCTGCCTTCGGCCCTGGATAACCGGCCTTTGAATTTTGAGGAATTCAATAATCTTGTCAATCAGGTAATTTATGTTTCGGCCACACCGGCGGAATACGAGCTTGCCAAGTCAAAAGGTGTTATCACTGAGCAGATCATTCGGCCCACCGGATTGACAGACCCGGAGATGATCTTCCGCCCGGCACAGGATCAGGTAGACGATTTGTTCAGCGAAATTAAAAAGCGGGTCAAGCGGGAAGAACGAACCCTGGTAACCACTCTGACCAAGCGTATGGCTGAGGACCTGACAGAGTATTATTCGGAGTTGGGACTTAAGGTCAATTACCTTCATTCTGATATCAATACAATCGAGCGCATGGAGGTTATTCGTGACTTAAGAGCCGGGAAGTATGATGTTCTGGTTGGGATCAATCTCCTGCGGGAGGGTTTAGACCTGCCTGAAGTCTCCCTGGTGGCCATTCTAGATGCAGATAAGGAAGGGTTTCTGCGTTCAGAGCGTTCGCTGATTCAAACCTGCGGCCGGGCTGCGCGAAATGTAGGCGGCCAGGTTATTCTATATGCGGACTCCGTGACCAACTCCATGCTTCAGGCCAAAATGGAAACCGACCGCCGCCGGGCTATTCAAAAAGCATATAACGAGAAATATGGGATTACACCTGAAACAATCATCAAATCTATTGATGACGTACTCGGCTCGATCTATGAAGCAGACTACGCGCCTCTTCCCGCTGTGCATGAGGAACAGCCTGACTATATCCCCCCCGAGGAGATACCTCAGATTGTTAAGGCTTTGAAGAAAGAGATGAAAGCCGCTGCTGAGCGTCTGGATTTTGAAGAGGCCGCTCAGATCAGGGATAAGATCAAGGCCATTTCCGAAGAGGAACTGCACTGGAGATAAGAGATGGATTTTTAAATAAACGGCTTTTAAAAATCATGACCGACAAGGAAAAAATAAAATTAATGATAAAGTCCCGGGCCCTTCCGGATCATCCCGGCGTCTATCTGATGAAAGATTCTCAGGGACAAGTCATTTACGTGGGCAAGGCCAGGTCACTTAAGAAACGGGTGCTCAGCTATTTTCAAAAAGGGCCTTTATCTCTCAAGACATCTAAACTCATAACCAGGATCAATGATCTGGAATGCATTCAGACAGATACCGAAAAAGAAGCGCTTATTCTTGAAAACAGTCTCATTAAGAGATATCAGCCCCGGTACAACATTAATCTGCGGGACGACAAGACATACCCTTATATCCGTCTCAATGTCTCGGACCCGTATCCGCGGCTGGCCGTAGTTCGAAAGACCAAGCAGGATGGATCGCTTTATTTTGGCCCTTTTTCTTCCGCTTCCTCCATGCGCCGGACCATGCGCCTTATTCAGCGTCTTTTCCCCCTTCGTCAATGCCGCCGCGCCGATGTCAAGGCTGTGGACAGGCCATGTTTGAATTACCAGCTCGGAAGGTGCAGCGCCCCTTGTGTCGGCCATATCAGCCAAAAAGATTACCGGGCTCTGGTAGAAGAGGTGATT
>CAZVRN010000438.1:0-2249 GCA_964629485.1 uncultured Thermodesulfobacteriota bacterium
AGTTTTGGGGATCATACTTTTGATTACGGGAAGTCCGGATTTTTCTTGGGATTTAAGCGGCCACCTCCTGGGTGACCTTCTTATTATAGGAGCCGTCATTACAGCGTCTCTCTATATTACTTCCGCCAGAAGCCTTGGGAAAACTTATTCAGCCTTTGAGATCACCGGCATGCAATCCATCTATGGGGCTCTTTTTTATTTGCCCGCGTTTTTATGGGAATTCCCAAGGATGAAATGGTCGGCCGTCAGTGGCGCTTCAGTCGGGGCCTTAGTCTTTCTGACTCTATTCGCTACTGTCGGAGCATTTCTTTGCTATAATTATGCCTTGACAAAAGTTCCGGCTACAAGAGCCGCAGTATTCACCAATGGCATTCCGGTTGTTACCGTGGTGGCCGCTTGTATTTTGATAGGCGAAAAACTCTCTTTAATCCAGGCTGGAGGAGGGACATTGGTGTTGCTTGGAGTTTGTTTAACCAATTTCATTAAATTGCCGGGACGCAGAAAGGAGTTGTAAGGGCCTTTATTTACCTGAAGCCTTTTCTGATCAAATGGTTTCAATAGTTATGGTTCAGAAATTTTTATGTGGTAATTACAATGTGAGATCTCCCGAGAAATTCGTCCTTTAGCCGAACTTATTGTCAGGCTCAAATTTGAATCTTCGAAATATTATTAATATTCCTGCGGGATAAATTTTCACCTTCCGCGGGTTAAACAAAATTACTGGTTTTTAAGAGCTCTCCGCCTGGTGCTAACTTCCGTCTCCATTCCTGTTTAGGATTATGAGTAAGTACAGTTCTATCCGCAGGTGTCCTGTAAAAGTTAAAAAAGACGTAAATTCTCATTATTTATTATTTCAGCTGATCACGGGAAAAACCCAGAATGTTACGGGCAATAATAAGAAAATTAATTTGTCCGGTGCCTTCAAAGATATCAGTGACTTTACAGTCACGCATCCATTTTTCAACCAGCCATTCTTGAGAGTATCCCAGGGGTCCCAGAAGCTCCACGCATTTTTGCGTAACCAGGGTGGCAGTCCTTCCGGCCTTGCTTTTCGCCATGGACGCCTGCAGGCTGTTCCTCAGGCCGGAGTCGAGCATAGCCCCTGACCGCCAGGTCAGCAGGCGGGCGGCATCAAGGCTGGCCTCCATGTCCAGAATGGCAGCCTGGACAGTTGTTAGTTTATGTCTGCCTCGATCGTAAGGAAAATTATATCCTTCTTCTTCAAGTTTTTGTTTCGTGAAATCCAAGGCGGCTTGACCGATTCCCACGGCCAGAGAGGCCACGACGGGACGACTGGCATCAAAGGTTGTCATCACGCTTTTAAAGCCTGTTTTTGATACTTTTTTGGGCTTAATTTCAGGGTCGCCCAGGATATCTTCATAAGGGACGCGGCAGTCTTCAAACACAAGGGCCGCAGTATCCGAAGCCCTGAATCCAAGTTTGTTTTCGAGCTTTGTTATTTTCATGCCCGGGTTGTTTTTATCGACCAAAAAGCTTTTAATGGCGGCTCGGCCCATGCTTTTATCAAGCGTGGCCCAGACTACGGCAAATTCACAGATACGCCCGCCGGTGATAAAAATCTTTTCGCCGTTTATGATCCATTCGTTGGTTTCGGGATCCAGTTGTGCTGTGGTCTGGATAGCTGAAGTGTCTGACCCGCAGCCGGGTTCGGTAATGGCGAAAGCCACGAATTTTCCTTGAGTGCGGGCTTTCTGTTCCGGTGAACCTAGGGCGCCTACGACCATGTTTCCGACAAAGCCGTCTGCCGTGCTTATAACTAGGGCCGAATCACCCCAGTTTCTTTCTTCTCCCAGAACTACGCTGGACACGCCGAATTTTTCGCCTCGTTTTTGACTCGCCAGAGATGCCAATTTTTCCGCAATAGCAGACGAGGCTTTTTTAATTTCAGCGACTTCTTTTATCTCCTCGTGCTCATGCTCGTCATAATACCGCGAAAGTTTTCTAATCAGGTTTTCATTAAACTCGCGAGTCATTTTTTGAGCAGCCCTGGTCAATGGGGCTATCTCAAAATCAATCATGGTTGCCCTCCTCTCAATTCATCTTATAGGGATAATAACCGCGCACCACATCGAAACGGCCAAGTTGGGCTCCGCCCAGCCAGAGCTGAAGCTCTTTTACGTCACGCCAATATTTTTCAACATGGTAATCCCGTATGTACCCGTAAGAACCCATAAGCTGCATGGCCTTGTTCGTGACCATTATGGCCATTTCCGTGGCGTAATTTTTCG
>CAZVRN010000439.1:0-2247 GCA_964629485.1 uncultured Thermodesulfobacteriota bacterium
CACATATTCAAACAGCAAGCCAGCGAGATACGAAGCTTATTCGGAAGTCTCTTGTCATGAAAATATTCAAAAAGCTCATCCATGACCGACTTGACAATGCCTGAGGCGTCAATGGCCGGCGTATGGCAGTGGACCCAACCCTGGGTATGAACGATGTTGGTAATACCAGCGCCGGTTCCACCGATGGCATGGCCGTCAGCCTTCAATTTGTCTTTGAGAGGCTGTAGCTTGGCCTCGTCAGTGACGAGGAATTCGATATTGTTACGAGTGGTGAACCTCAGGAGGCCGTCGCAGAACTGTTCTGCGATGTCCGCCAGGTCACGCATATGCAGGGTGCTCATCAAACGGGTCCCGGCAATGCGCACCGTCCAGAGTTTGGCCCCTGTTTCGGAAACATGGAGTAATATACCAGGCTCCAACTCTTCATGGTACAGCCACTTGCCGTAATTTTCTTTAATAAAAGGGGTCCAGGCCGTGTCGTATTTCGGAGGACCGATATCCGTAATTCTTTCTTGTTTTTCTTCTGCCATGTTAATTCACCTCCTCCTTAATCTAGGCCTGATGCCTGGCCCGATACGCCTCTAGATCTCGCTCCCAGCCGCCTTCAACATCTTTTTCGCGGAAGAAGATGTAGGGATTACTGCGTGGTTCTTTGATCATCTGCGGAATGGGATCAATTTCAACTGCTTCCAGAAAAGCGCGGTAGCCCAAACGCTGAATCAACTCGCCGGTACGCTCGCGGTTTTTACCGTTCTCATCCCACCAATCCCAAAGCTTGTCGATGAAATCTTTGAGTTCTTCGTAATCATCTTCCATTTTCATAAACGGAATAACCACGGCCCCCATCTGAGCACCCTCAAGAATTGGAGCCTTGGCGCCTATAAGAATGGTTGCGCCCGTGTCGGTCCCGGGCCTGAGGGCCTTGGTCATGACGTTGATACAATGCATGCACCGGGTGCAGTTCTTGTTGTCAATCTGAATCTCGCCGTCCTGATAAGTCATGCACTGGGTCGGGCAAAGATCGATGACAGACTTTTGAATATCCAAACCGGATTCCGCGTAATTCTTGACTTCCTTCTGGTCAATGCGGATATCATCCCGCCAGGTGCCGATTATGGAGCAATCCGCCCGGGCAATGGAGGCCACGCAGTCATTGGGGCAGCCGGAAGTCTTAAATTTGAACTTATAGGGCCAGGCCGGACGGTGCATCTCGTCCTGGTAGGTCATGGTCAGGTTATAAGTAATGTCCTGAGTATCAATGCAGGCCCACTCACACCGTGCCTTGCCGACACAGCAACTCGGGGTTCGCAGAGCTGAACCCGAACCACCCAGGTCAAACCCATGCGCGGTCAAATCCGCGAAACAGGGTTCCAGTTCCTCAGTGCGGCAACCGAGAAAAACTATGTCGCCGGTGGAGCCATGCATATTGGTTATCTGGCTGCCGTGCCTATCCCAGATATCAGCCAGGGTTCTTAACATTTCCGAGGAGTAAAACTTACTTGCAGGCTGGTTGATACGCAGGGTGTGAAAATGTGCGACAGCAGGAAACTGATCGGGCACGTCTGAATAACGACCGATCACACCGCCGCCGTAACCGAAGACACCGACGATGCCGCCGTGTTTCCAATGGCCGACCTTCTGTTTGTACGACAGCTCAAGCTGACCCAGAAGATCGTTGGCCGTTGCACTGCCGCCTTCTTCGGCCGCTCGCTTTATATCCGTAACAAAACTCGGCCACGGACCTTTTTCCAGTTCATCCAAGAGAGGGGTTTTGTGAGTAATTGGCATAATTACCTCCAGATTTTAATTAATCAATATTATCTTAACCTTTCAGGTGTAACCTGATAGTGATTCCTGAGCGACGAACAGCGCTTCATATATGAAACCCTGAGCTCACCTCCTTCCCACACTATTTTTAACATTCAAAAAAAAATTTTTAAGTTATTGCTGCATCAGCCTGAAATTGAACCCGCCAGCGTCAACTGACTTCATTGAGAATATGGCTTTCCCTAGTTCTTATGCCCAAACATCAAATCCTGTTTGTAAGCCCGGTTTCCAGGCTGCAAAATTTGATTTAAATGGGCGTCCTACACAGTAACCTTCAATTCAGCGCTGGAATGAAATCCTTAATATCAGCCAAAAGCCTTCAAAACAACAATACTATGAAACTAGAGATTTTCCAGATCGCGGGCTCCTGGAAGCATGTAGTAAGTTGTACTGCCGCTGGACCAGGGCTCTATATCACCT
>CAZVRN010000440.1:0-2243 GCA_964629485.1 uncultured Thermodesulfobacteriota bacterium
ATGTGATCAGGTCCTTTGTCGTTTCCACCTTGAAAGGAAGTACCGTTTGTTTTATTATCTAATTCTCACCTCGTTGGTTCAGTTTGTGTTGCTTGGTCGTAACACATATCTACCTGAATCAACGAGGTTTTTCAACCTATTTCACCTTCCAAATACATTCAATCGCGGATCTTGGGGAAAAAGGGCCTGATTACCAACCCGAGCCCCCGGCAGGCGGGCTGGTTCGAGAAAATGGCGAGCCGTTACGGCTGCCGAATTCAGGGGGCATATAAGTTGCCTTGACCTTGCCGGATGTATTGAGTTATCTTGATAATATATCCAATTTGAAAATCATAAAGGCTGGAAATGCGATATCTCCGGCGTGCGAGCTTTCTTTGATTTGCCTTTACCGAGCTCAAAATTTGTCCACCGGATCGGCCAGAATTGATGCACCTTTTCAGAGGTCAAGGCTTTAACCTTGTCAGCCATGTCTTGGTGAACCAGCGTTTCGCTGAAAACCATCAGGAATACTTCAAGAAAATCAGTACCAGGACCTTATCGAGCCTTCAGTCTGTTTCGGATCAGGATTTTACTGAGGGGCTGTTACGATTCAGGGTATACTGCCAGGGACAAAATACCGGCGCGTCTGTTTATGAGGAAATCGATTTGTTTATTTTTCAGCTAGCCGACTCTTAAGTCCCCCTTTGAGAATTTTTTTGATGTAAATATCTTGCGCGGTCTGTTAAATCAGTTTAGCTTGAGTGAGCTTGCCGCGGCAGGGGGAATTTTTAACGAAACTCAATCTGAAAAGCGGTTTTAAAAAATTTGAAGATGATGCTCTCAAGCGGGAACAAACAGGGAACTGCCTCGTTAAAGGTTATTTTCAGCCGCCGGATGCTGGTGGCGCTGCTGATGGGGTTTTCCTGCGGCCTTCCGCTTCTTCTGACCATCAGCGTGCTGCAGGCCTGGATGAAGGAGGAGGGAGTTGATCTGACCTATATTGGTCTGATGGCCCTGGTCGGACTGCCATATTCCCTGAAATTTCTCTGGGCGCCCTTCCTGGACCGCTTCAGTCCGCCTTTTCTGGGCCGCCGGAGAGGCTGGCTCCTTCTAGCCCAGGCGGCCCTTATTTTCTCCATAGCGGGTCTCGGCCAAACCGACCCGGTAAAAAGTCCGTGGCTGCTGGCCTTCGTGGCCCTTCTGGTAACATTTTTCAGCGCCAGCCAGGATATCGTGGTTGACGCTTACCGGCGTGAAGACCTGGCTGACAATGAACTTGGTTTCGGTTCGTCTTTGTATGTCAATGGATACAGAATCGGTATGCTGCTGGCCTCGGGCGGCGGCCTGGTTATGGCCGACCACATGCCTTATTCCATGGTTTACCTGATCATGGCCGCATGTTTGCTGGTCGGAGTGGTAACCACCCTGCTGACACCGGAACCCGAGCTGGCTGCCGGCACACCGAAGAGTTTAAGAGAAGCCGTTTTTGAACCTTTTATCGATTATTTTACACGCCACGGCGCGCTCTGGATTCTGGCTTTTATTATTTTGTATAAAATCGGGGACCAGATGGCCAGCACCATGACCATTCCTTTTTATCTCGACATCGGCTTTACCAAGACAGAAATCGGCGCGGTGGTAAAGATATTCGGGTTCTGGGCCACCATTGCCGGCGGCTTGCTGGGCGGAATGATTATGTTTTCTCAGGGGATCACAAGGTCTCTCTGGATTTTCGGTCTCCTGCAGGCCGTGTCCACGGCCGGTTTTGCCATACTGTCGAAAATCGGCTACAGCATCCCCGCCCTGACCGGTGTAATCGCTTTTGAAAATTTGAGCAGCGGCATGGGGACGGCCGCCTTTGTCGGATTCATGGCCAGCCTGACAAACAAAAAATTTACCGCCACCCAGTATGCGCTTCTGACAAGTCTGATGGGCGTTCCCCGGGTCATGGCTGCGGCGCCCACGGGCATCCTGGCCAAGAACCTGGGCTGGCCCGCTTTTTTTATATTCTGCACCTTGATCGCCGTCCCGGGTCTTTTGATCCTCTTACGGTTCGCGCCGTGGCTCAAGGAAGCAGAGCAGAATGAAGCCGCCTTTTAAGCTCGGCCCGCAGAAGGAATTATTATTCCGAGACCTCTTATGAGCGATTAATTTTATTAAAATCGCGGAAGTTGACAATAAGTTCGGCCAACGGATGAAGTTCTTAAGAGGTTATTTAATCGCGAACGTCAAGCTCTCCATGAAAAAATTGGACCCTGTCGGTT
>CAZVRN010000441.1:0-2243 GCA_964629485.1 uncultured Thermodesulfobacteriota bacterium
CTGACCGCATCATTGGATATGGAAATCTATATCCAGGCAACTAGAACCGCCGCGCGGGACGAAAATGTGGATGCTGTTGTGGTCGTTGGAATCGGCCTCAACCCGGAAGCTAATAAGCTCTTCACCAAGGCGGTGATTCAGGCCCGCGAAGAGTATCGAAAGCCTTTTGTAATTGTCGGTATACCAGGCTTTGATGCGACCTTTGCCCGCACTTTTTGCGAGAACGGACTTCCATTTTTTGACACGGTTGAACGCGCCATGCGCACTTACGCCCGAGTCTGGCAGTATCAGAGGTGGCGCCGCAAGGCGTCTTGAATCTTCGTCTTCCGGGGTGTCAAGAAAATTACCGTTCCTTGAGAGATTTAAAAGTATGTATCGTATGGCAGGTTTTCTCTTTTGAAAAGAGTTGGAGTTAGTGTATTGGTTATTCCCTTGACAGGACAGGCCCCCTTCGCTAATGTTACCTATTATTAGTTTCGTTGCATTTACACCTGAAAGATTGTACCTCAAGAAAAGTTGATATCAGCAGCGCTGCGACTCTTATATCAGGCTTATGCACCGAAGCGAGGGTTTTCCGTTTTTAATTCATAAATCGTAACAAAAAAGAAAGGAGGTGGCGGCAATGGCTGACCAAAGCACGTTAGATAAAACTTTTCATATCATCATGAAACGTATGGTTGAAACCGGTCAGGCGCCCCATTATACAGAGATAGCTAAAGAATTGGGCGTTTCCATGGAAGAGGGCCGGCAGGCTCTTCATGATTTATTCAAAGCCGGCATACCAGGCTGGCTGTACCCGGATACCGATTTTATCACGTCTTTTGCTCCGTTTAATCACCTGCCTACACAGTTTAAAATCACCATTGACGGCCAGCAGAAATGGTTTGCACAGTGAGCTTTTGAATCGCTGGCGGTCAGCTGGCTTTTCCCCGGAAAAACAGTCCATATCGATACTCCCTGCCTGGATTGCGGAGAACCGATCCATCTGGAGATGAAGGACGGGGTCATCCTTAAACAGGACCCGGCGGAGGGAATTATAGGGTATGTGGCCGTTCCATTTATGAATTGGTTCCAAAACGTTCCATACGCCTGAAGCACCATGACTTTCTTCCGGTCGGAAGAACATCTTCGTAATTGGGCCCAGTTTGAACCGGACAAGGCTGGCGGGATTATTTCCCTGCCTGATCTGGTCAAACTCTTTTCCGGAAATTATTTTCGCCGACGTATGGACACGGATTATGTATCCAAAATGAGGGACTACGGCCGTGAGATGGCCGTGACGCTTCAAGGGCTTGAGAACGCCGGGTCGTTCTGGGAGCTCAAAAGGCCTTAACATCAAGAGAGGGCGCCGGGCTACTTCGTGAGCAGCTTCGGCGTCGATGAAGAAACGATTAAAAAATACGTTGAGCTTCAAGGAGGCCAGGATTTAGGTCAGCTTCAACTGAAGCTGTAATGCAGTTAGGACCCCGGCTTTAGCCGGAGGTATTTATCCTGATCAGGGTCTTATCGCTTGATCCTGTACGGAGTTCTTTTCAGCCTGTCTTTAGTGTATGGACGGCGTGGTACGTGAAGGGAGATTTTAAGTGTATCAATTAAATTACAAAGAGGAAATTTGCGCCGGGTGCGAGACGATTGATTGTTTGATGAAGTGCCAGTATATGGATTTTGATCTTGAGACAGCCCGGCAGGAGAGGCAGCTCGTTATTCAGGGCAAGGATTCCCGCATCCTCGAAGACTGCGTCACCTGCTATGCCTGTGAAGAATACTGTCCGTATGGGAATCATCCCTTTTACCTGATCGTTGACAGACAGGAAGAAAAGGGGGTCTGGCCGGTTCCGCATCCCATAACCAACCAGCAGCTTATCGTGATGGCGCCCAGGGGACGGATTGTACCTGAAAAGGTGCATGCTCCGGTGGTGGACATGTGCTTCTTTCCCATGTTGATGGGTTCCATTCGTGGCAAATTGTTTGAAGGCGCCTCGACTATCGTGGGCAGCGACATCTTCTGCAATGCAATGTGGCTTCATTTTGCCAAGAACTCGGTTATCAGGGAGCGTTTGCCTCAAACGATTGACAACATCTGGAATTTTTATCTCAAAGACAGCGACACCGATGAGATAATATGCTTTCACGATGAATGCTATGGTACTTACACGCATCTTGCGCCGGCATATGGTATCGATGTGCCTTTTAAGCCGGTTTATCTTTTCGAGTATCTGGTCCGTAGACTCGACGAACTCAAG
>CAZVRN010000442.1:0-2204 GCA_964629485.1 uncultured Thermodesulfobacteriota bacterium
ATTGAGGCAGAGCCTCAAGGTGTTATATCGTTCCAGGGCAGAGCCCTGGAACGAGAAATAAAGCTCAACTTGACAGCACTTGAGCCGAAACTATACTTTCACAACCTCAAAGTCCTGGAACGAGGGAAGAAGATAAATTATATGCATGCCAATCCAGTAAGAGCCGGCCATCAGGGTAACGGTGAACCCGTACCTTTCTCCTGTAACAACTCCGCCCGTCTCATGGTCTCCACCTCCCGGGATTCCATTTCAACCGGACAGTTTATCTGCTCCCCGGGGATGTGATTCATCTTTGCACGGCCGCAATTTTGAAATAAAATGTTTTAAGGGTTTGCATTCTAAATTGACTCTCTGTTAAGCTTACCGTAAAGCTCTCAAGGATGGCTGGGGGCGGGCCGGAGCGTTTGGCCAAAAATCCCTCATCTGTCCTTAAATTGTCATGGAGAATGTTACTTGTGAAAAAGGCTAATTTTTTAGGGGTGTTTATACTTATTTTCTTGTTGGCGGCCGGACAGGCCGCGGGCATGTATGTCACTGACAAATTGAAAGTCACTCTTAGGACCGGTCCGGGAATTGACCATAAAATTGTGGGCATGATTCAGTCCGGCCTGGAGGTTAAAAAGATCAAGTCAAAGGACGGATGGACCCAGGTGCGGGTGCCCGGCGGAAAAACCGGATGGGTGCTCGACCGTTTCCTGACTTCGGATGAACCAAGCAAAACAGCGCTTGAGAGGCTTAAAAAGGAGCATGAAGCACTCCGCGTAAAATCCGCGCCCTTGTTCAAAGAGAATGCGAGGCTGAAAAAGAAAAACAGGGAACTGAGATCCCAACTTGCAGAGCAGATAAAAAAATCCAAAATGCTGGAAAAAGAGTTACTTGATCTCAGGCAGAACCGGTCGTTTTACTGGTTTTTCCTGGGCGCGGGCGTCCTCTTGCTGGGTTTCCTGATCGGGTTCCTCTCCCGGCGTCAGAAGCGCCGCTCCTACCTGAGCTGAAGCAGATATTCTATTAATTGTCAAACCGTGCAGGCCCGGCATGGAAAGGACAAAAACGGTTTTTTTTGTAAAAAATAATGATTAAAATTCTTGAAAATGAAAGCATGTGACTTATTTTTTATTTATAATTGGGGGAACATGAAACTGAAAACTATATTAACATATTGAAATTATAACATATATTTCATGCCTGTCCCCCATTTCAATGAAAGGCTGTCCGGGTTGGGGTTGCCTCGGCTTAGTTCATTGCATTAAAAGGGTTAAGGTGGTAAACTCCTACTGTTTCATTGACTTTTTAAGTTTATGTTTAAAAAAATCGGCAAGTTAAGAAATGGATTTAAAAAAATCTTCGAGCGGCTTTTTGGATAGCGACCTTTGTGTAACTGCTTTTTTTCAGGAAAAAGACTGGCATCTTCCTTGGATGTGCTGGTAATTGCGAAAGAAATAATCCTGAAAATGAAATTCCATAAGTCGTTATTTCCGGAAAACTAATCTCTGTTTGAAATGTAATTCGAGGAGGTAATAGTTTATTATGAACAGCATTAAGATTGGTATTGTGGGCGTTGGAAACTGTGCCAGTTCCTTAATCCAGGGAATTAGTTATTACAGGGATAAAGACCAGAATGACGCTATTGGACTGATGCACTGGGAGATTAATGGTTATAAGCCTTCCGATATAGAGGTGGTTCTCGCCTTTGACATTGACAAACGCAAGGTTGGGAAGGATGTGGCCGAAGCCATTTTTGCCGAACCGAACTGCACCAAGGTATTTTGTAAAGACATACCTCTGACCGGGACCACGGTCAGAATGGGGCAGATCCTGGATGGCTGTTCCGACCACATGCGGGGTTATTCTGATAAATCCACTTTTGTCCTGAGTGACGAACCGGAAGCGAGCCGGGAGGAGATAATCGAGGCGCTCAAGGAATCCGGCACTGAGGTCCTGCTTAATTATCTCCCGGTCGGGTCCGAGGAGGCCGTCAGGTTTTATGCCGGCTGCGCCCTGGAAGCCGGGGTCGCCTTGGTAAACTGCATGCCTGTTTTCATTGCAAGCAACCCGGAGTGGTCGAAGCGTTTTAAAGAAAAAAACATTCCCATCATTGGTGATGACATTAAGTCTCAGATCGGAGCCACCATCACCCATCGCATGCTGACCGACTTGTTCCGAAAGCGCGGAGTCAAACTCGAAAGAACGTATCAGCTCAATAC
>CAZVRN010000443.1:0-2193 GCA_964629485.1 uncultured Thermodesulfobacteriota bacterium
TGAGAGGCGGCCTGCACCCGATCGTCTGTATCGGGGAAACTCTTGAACAAAGGGAGGCTGAACAGACCTTCCAGGTCCTGTCCGGGCAGCTTAACCAGGGCTTGAGTGAAGTGAGTTTAGAAGATGCCAAGAACCTGACCATCGCCTACGAGCCTGTCTGGGCTATCGGAACGGGCCGGACCGCCACACCGGAAATAGCTCAAACAGCTCACGCTTTTATCCGCGAAGAGCTCGCAGGCATCTTTAACAAAGAGCTTGCAAATTCCATTCGGATTCTGTATGGTGGTTCCGTGAAATCGGCGAATGCCTCCGTGCTTCTGGCCCAGGCTGACATTGACGGGGCCTTGGTTGGCGGAGCCAGCTTGAAGCCGGACGATTTTTTGGGGATTATTAATTTTAAAGGGGCATAAAGGCTTTTCAGCCTTCAATCAACATGGGTCTGCCAATAATCATTTTACACATTGTGGTTTGCGTGGCTTTGATACTGATCGTGCTCTTGCAAACGGGCAAGGGCGCTGACATGGGAGCCGCCTTCGGCGGGGGAGCCAGCCAGACCATTTTCGGAAGCCAGGGCGCAGGTACTTTTTTAACCAAGCTGACCGCCATCGCGGCGATTATTTTCATGCTGACCTCCCTGGGACTTAATATCTTGTCCAGCCACCGGCCAGGCGGATCAATCATGCAGGGGATCAAGGAACCGGCTAAGCAGGAAGCGCCGCTTAAACCGCAAGCCCCGGCCGAACAGGGAAAACCAATCCAACCGCAGGGAGAAGCGACAAAATAAAAGAAACCCATTGCCGAAGTGGTGGAATCTGGTAGACACGCCGTCTTGAGGGGGCGGTGAGCTACGCTCGTGCGGGTTCAAATCCCGCCTTCGGCACCATAAGGATAATAAGGGCGCAACAACCCAGAAGGTTGCGCCCCTTTTGCTTTCCGGCAGGCAGCCGAAGAAAAACCTCTTAAGAATAAGTAATTCTGTTGAAATCGCGGCAGGCGATCATTACCCGCAGGAATATTATCCAATATTTCAAGGATTTAATCTTGAACCGTGAGTTCGGCGAAAGGACGAACTTCTCAAGAGCCCCCAAACAGGTAACGAGGCTGTCATAATATGGCCAAGGTCGGCTATCAAAAAATTTCGGTCAATAACAGTTACTACGTCTATGACACGGCCACGAACGATATTGTGAAGGTCAGTAAAGCCGTCTTCACACTTCTTGATGACTATTTCACCCATACTTCACAGGAACTGAAGAACAAATACATTGACAGGATGGCAGACGCGGAATTTGAATCAGCAGTGCGCTTTATTCGCCGGGCAACCAGGCGCGGCATGTTCAAGCCCTTGTTTAAAAAAGACTTTTCCATGTACCTGGACCGCGATTTTTTAGAAACGGTTCTCTCAAAAAATTTGCGTTTTCTCTTGTTGGGCGTGACCGAGCAGTGCAACCAGCGGTGCCGGTACTGTGTTTATTCGGGCAAATATCCCGGCCGCCGCACCCACAGCCGCCGCCGCATGTCATGGGACACCGCCCGAAAAAGCATTGACTATTTTTTGGCGAGAAACAGTGCCGAAGACAGAACCTCCATATCATTTTACGGCGGTGAACCGCTGCTGGAATGGGACCTTGTCAAACGCTGTGTCACCTATATCCGAAAACAAACCCCGCCTCAAAAACTTACCCTGTCCACCGGGACCAACGCAACGCTATTAAATGAGCAGATGATTGATTTCTTTATTGAAAATGATGTGGTGCTGTTCATCAGCCTCGATGGACCGGCCAATGTGCATGACGCGGCGCGTGTTTTTCGAAACGGAAAAGGAACCCATAAAAAGGTGGTCGAGGCGCTTCAGCGGATCAGGGATAAAAACGAGCGCTATTTTCAAACCAGGGTCTGCCTGCTGGCCACTTTTGATGAACAGCATGACCTGTGTGAACTGTGCAGTTATTTCAGCCGCGGATTTTTGCAGGACGTGTCGGTGCGGATAAATCAGGTCAGGGAACTCGAAACATGCGCCCGCTCAGTACCGGACCCGCCGTCAGTGAAATACCGGCAAAACCTGGACCGGGTCCTTGAGATGTATCTTGAGGGGCTCCGGGGTGAGGTCGAGTTTAATTTTTCCCTGATATCAAGTGCTTTTCGCCGCGTTTTCAGGCTGATTCCGCAAAGAGAAATCGTTCCGGCCGATGT
>CAZVRN010000444.1:0-2184 GCA_964629485.1 uncultured Thermodesulfobacteriota bacterium
TACCGAAGGGTCAATGCTATAATGCGGCAAAGCTAAAGTAAAATTTAATTTTTAAATTTCAAGATATTTGCCAGGCTTCTTTTGACAAAATACAGGCATGATGCTATTTAGAATCTGAATAATGATTAACGCGTGAGGTAAAAAAATTCAATGGATAACTTTTATGACATACTTGCCGAGCGTGGTTTTGTGTACCAATGCACCGGTGAAAATGCTCTTAGAAAACTTCTAAATGAAAAGCCGATCAAGGTTTATATCGGCTTCGACCCGACCGCAGACAGTCTGCACGTCGGCAGTTTGATTCCGATCATGTCTCTGGCCTGGGCACAGCGATGCGGGCATATCCCCATCGCCATCGTCGGTGGCGGAACAGCCATGGTTGGAGACCCGAGCGGCAAGACCGAATCACGCCGGATGCTTAGCCGGGAACAAATAAGAAACAACCAGGAAGCCTTAAAAAAACAACTGTCCCGTTATTTTGCCTTTGGGGAAAACAAGGGCCTGATGATTAATAATGCCGACTGGCTCCTTGACCTTAAGTATGTTGACTTTTTACGTGAAATCGGAAGTCACTTTTCTGTAAACAAAATGCTGGCCGCTGAATCTTACCGCATGCGCCTGGAGACCGGTTTAAGTTTTCTTGAATTCAACTATATGCTGCTTCAAGCCTATGATTTTTACGTGCTATTCAAGGATTATGGCTGTGTTATGCAAATGGGCGGCCAGGACCAATGGGGAAATATTGTAGCCGGGATCGACCTGATAAGGCGTCTGACCGGAAAAACAGCTCACGGGTTGACCTTCCCGCTGCTGATGACTTCAGCGAACGAAAAATTCGGCAAAACCCACGCGGGTACTGTCTGGCTGGATAAAGAAAAAACTTCACCATATGATTTCTACCAGTTCTGGCGAAACACTGAGGACGCTGAGGTTGAACGATTTCTGGGCTTATTCACCTTCCTGCCCATGGACGAAGTTAAAAGGCTGGGATCTCTGGACAGCAGTTTGATCAACCGAGCCAAAGAGATCCTGGCATACGAGGTCACGGCCGGCACACATGGTCATGAAGCTGCCAGGGAGGCTTACCTGGCTTCCATAAAGACATTCGGCCAGGCCGATCCGGATGGTCAAGTGAAAACCTCCTCCAAGATCACGGAAATTGCACCAGACATACAGGCAGACCTACCCACAACAATTGCCACTGCCGAGGATTTAAAAAAATACCCAACCATGGCCGATCTTTTTCTCTTCGCCGGTCTGGCCAAGACTAAAAGCGAAGCCCGGCGGCTCATCCGGGGCGGCGGGGGTTACATCAATAACCGTCGCGTCGAACAAGAAAACCAGGTCTATACCCTGGAGCAATTCGAAGACAACTCCTTGCTGCTCAGGGCGGGCAAAAAACGATATCATCGAATTTTGTTGAAAGATTCCTAGTCTGCTAAACTCAGCGGCCTGCTCACCGGTCAGACCGCCAATGCCTAAAATCTGCTTTTATGCGCCTGGAGAATTGCAGCCCACTTCACAAGAGGGAAGCAGTATCTTTTTCATAGTAATGCTGTCCGCCCCAATAGATAATGCTTTCTGAAAATGTTTTTTGCAAACCTTGATTCAGATATGAATATCTGATACTTTACTTGCTGATCCCGTTAAACGATTTGAAAAGTTGAGGCGAAAGAAAGATGCTTAACATTGGAAAAGCAATACGAATGGAAAGGATAATGAACAGAAATACCGGTAAAACGGTTATTGTTCCCATGGACCACGGCGTGACAGCCGGACCGATTGAGGGATTGGTTGATCTGTCAAAGGCCGTTGACATGGTGGCTGAAGGTGGGGCGAACGCCGTTATTGGGCACATTGGCCTGCCCAGGTACGGCCACCGGCATCACGGGAAAGATATCGGGCTCATTCTTCATTTATCAGCCTCGACCATGCTTTCCAGCAGACCGAATAAAAAGGTGCTTGTGAATACCGTGGAAAACGCCCTGCGAATGGGAGCTGACGGCGTTTCGATCCATATTAATATCGGCGACGCCGAAGAACCGGAAATGCTGCAAGACTTCGGGACTGTCGCTGTAGAGTGCGCTTATTGGGGTATGCCTTTAGTGGCGATGATGTATCCGCGAGGTTCCATGATATCAGACGAGAAAGACGTGGAAGCCGTGAAAATCGCAGCCAGGATTG
>CAZVRN010000445.1:0-2179 GCA_964629485.1 uncultured Thermodesulfobacteriota bacterium
CCGCCGACCAGAAAAGGTTTAAATTTTGTCCCTTTACGAACATACAACACGCCGATACCCTTGGGAGCATGGAGTTTATGCCCGGAAAGGGAGAGAAGGTCTATCTTAGATTCCTTGAGATTTATCGGAATCTTACCGACGGCCTGAACCGCGTCTGTATGAAAAACCACTCCGTGACTCGCGGCCAGTTCGGCGATTTCCTCAACCGGAAAAATCACCCCTGTTTCGTTGTTGGCCCACATAATGCTGATGATGGCCGTCTCTTCGGAAATGGCGTCGCGAAGATGATCCATATTAAGCCGTCCTTCACGATCCACACCGATTTCAGTGACCCGGTATCCGCTTTGGCGCAGGTAATTGACCGTGTTATTTATGGCCGGATGCTCAACGCGGGTAGTGATGACATGTTTTTTTTCTGGGTAAGACCTCACCGTGGCCCAGATAGCGGTATTGTCGCTTTCGGTGCCACAGGAGGTAAAGACTATTTCTCCGGGTTCAGCCCCTATAAGCGCGGCTACTTTACCTCGTGCCTCCCTAATAGCCTTTTCAACCTGCCCTCCAAAGAAATGCATGCTCGAAGGATTGCCGTACAATTCGCTGAAATAAGGCAACATCGCCTCTACTACTTCCGGAGCTGTTCTGGTAGTGGCATTATTATCCATATAAACCGTTTTCACTATTTAACCTCCACAACCATAAGCTCGTCGGTTACGAACTCCTTGAGCTTTTGCTCCACGTAATCCTTGAGAGTAAACTGGCTGGCAGTACATGTGGAACAAGTCCCTTTCAGGGCGACCAAAACCTGATTACCATCCACGTCGACTAGTTCAATATCGCCTCCGTCGGTTTTAAGCGCCGGCCGAATCTCACGTTCAATAGTTTCATCGATCAGTTTGATTTTTTGAATATTGGTCAATTTCCTGGGTCGGGTCTCAGTTGCTTGTGTCTCCTGTTGGCGCTTGGTCATAATCCGGTAAAGCAAGGCTTCGATTTTCTCGTGGCACGAACCGCAGCCCCCTCCGGCCTTTGTGTAATCCGTGACTTCCTCCAAAGTTTTCAAATCATTTTCCAAAACCACCCTCTCTATTTCCTTGTCAGTGACGCCGAAACACTCACAGATGATCTCACCTTCCTCCTTTTTAAGCGCTTCGCCGCGATAATCAGCGATTGCCGCCTCCAGGGCTTCCCGTCCCAAAACTGAACAATGCATTTTCTCTTTGGGTAAGCCGCCCAAATAATCGGCAATATCCTTGTTGGAAATCTGAAGGGCCTCTTCGATTTTCAGCCCCTTTATCATTTCGGTCAAAGCGGAAGAGCTGGCAATAGCGCTGGCACATCCAAACGTTTGAAACTTGGCGTCCTCAATTTTACCGGATTCCTTTTCAACCTGTATGGTCAGGCGCAGGGCGTCTCCGCAAGCCAAAGAACCGACTTCCCCGACCCCATCCGCGCGGGCCACCTCGCCCACGTTACGTGGATTTTCAAAATAATCCTTGACCTTATCCGTGTAATCCCACATTGGTATTAAACTCCTTAGTCATTTCCCGGATACTCGACCAGTTCGGTTAAAACTCCATTCGTGGCTTTTGGATGGAGAAAAGCGACCCTGGACCCATGAGCCCCCGGGCGGGCTGTCTGGTCAATGAGCCTCACTCCCTTGGTTTTAAGTTCTTCCAGCGCCTGATCGATATTCTCCACTTCATACGCCACATGCTGGATTCCCTCGCCACGTTTGGAGATGTGCTTGGCAATCACACCGTCTGGCTTCGTGTCCTGGATCAACTCGAGGTTGGTCTGCCCTAAAGGAACAAAAGCGGTTTTAAGATCATCCACCATTTCTTCATGGTCTATCTTCAAATCAAGCATATCGGTAAAAAATGCCATGGCTTGGGTTAAATCACTCACCGCGATTCCAAGGTGCGCTATTCGTTTGATTTTCATCCTGGCCTCCAGCTAATTCCTGAGAAATGACGTATTTTATAAAACCATTTTATCTTTCTCGAAGCATTTTTTCAAGCACCCTCCGGCTAGACGCAGCAACCTTGACAGTTCAAGGCTGATGTTTCATAATAATATTACCAGCATGACGAAATAAGGGATGCAAAAATGTTTAGTCGTATTCCTCCTAACACACTGGGGAAAAAACAAAATTCTCAAAAGCAGTTCGATCAGTTCGACG
>CAZVRN010000446.1:0-2153 GCA_964629485.1 uncultured Thermodesulfobacteriota bacterium
AGGAAGCGACTACCACCCGGTCCAGGTTTAGTTCATGAATATCCCGAATGATCATTTCCTGGCCGGGATCAGAGCACATGAACTGGTAATCACGGGCAATAACGACGTCTTTTAAGGTTGAAGCGAATTGTGCCACTTCGGCACAATTAACCTTACTCGCAATATTTGTCCCGCAATGGCAAACATAAGCGCCTATTCTATGAGCTATCGTTTAACTCCTTGACAAAACAGAAGCTTTACGAGACTTCATTTTGTTGAGCGAATATAGCTTAATCTGTCTCGATGCGTCTCGAAGATTTTCTAGGATAACTTCGCTAAAAGTGCAACCTCCGAGTTTCCAAGCTCCTTTGTCTGTTACCGCGGTTATTATTCTGGGAACCTCTTTATTTCGACTCGAATTTAAAAAATCACAGTGTTGGTTTTTTTAACCCTTTTTAGTCAATGGCGTAATAATCGCACACCCGAATACAAGCAAGACATCTGGTACATTTTTCGTGATCGATTTGAGCCGGCTGATCATCCTCCCAGATTATGGCACCCACTGGACAAACTGAATAGCAGGCACCACAATGTCTGCATGCCTCCTGGTCGATAATGAACTCAACCAGATTCGGACACCGTCTGGCCGGGCAGCGTTTTTCGACGATATGTGTCATATACTCCCGGCGGAAGTACTTTAGCGTAGAAAGAATCGGGGCAAAGCTGGCTTTATGATCAGCGCATTGCTGACATTTTTCCATGGCCAAGCTCAGGGTTTCAAGTGTTTCGAGTTCTTCAATCTCTCCTCTGCCTTCACAGATGTCATCAAGTATTTCAAGCACCCTTTTGCTGCCTTCTTTGCAAAGCGGACATTTATCGTTGGGTTCATGTACGAGGTAATTCATATAAAATCGAGCCAGATCCACCATGCAGGTATCATTGTCCATGACAATAAGCCCGCCCGCACCCATGGAGCCGCCGACTTTCTTCAATGATTCAAAATCCAAAGGTAAGTCAATGAATTCCGCGGGGATACAGCCGCTTGCCGGTCCGCCAAGTTGAATGGCCTTTAACCTTCTCTGCCTGGGGATGCCGCCTCCGATGTTATATATAATGGTCTTGAGCTTGATGCCCATGGGCACTTCCACAAGGCCTTTGTTGACGATATCTCCGGTGAGGGCAAAAACTTTCGTGCCTTTGCTTTTTTCTGTACCTATGGAAGCGAACCACTCCGGACCCTTTAAAATGATCTGGGGAATGTTGGCATAGGTCTCTACATTACTGGTGAGCGCAGGATGTCCCAGAACATCTTCTTCTGCATCGGTCAACTGTCTCGGGGGCGGATTTTCCATGTTGCCCTGAATGGAAGCAAGGAGCTCGGACTCTTCAATAATCCTGAAGGTGCCTCTGCCTTCCCGGACTTCAAGTTTAAAGTTGAAACCGCTGTCCAGGATATTTTCTCCCAAAAGACCATATTCGCTAGCCTGTGCGATGGCGATGTTGAGCCGGGCGATTGCCAGGGAGTACTCTTCTTTGCAAAAGATACATCCATAATGCGCGCCTACAGCTTTGGCGGCGATGATTATGCCTTCTATAATTTTATGAGGATCAGCCTCCAAAATGGATCGGTCCATGAAAGCACCGAGATCACCTTCGCCGGCGATACAAACAAGATATTTGACGCTGGGCTTATATTTATAACCATACTCGAGTTTCAGGCCGGTCGGAAAGCCCCTGCTGTCTCTTTCCCTAAGACCTGAAGCCTTGATCACTTCGATAATTTTTTCGGGAGTCATTTTCGTTAGCGCTTGACCGACAGCCTGATATCCGTCCCGAGCGATATACTCATCAATTTTATCCGCGTTAATGAGGCCCCGGTTATTTAAAACCACGGGTTTCTGGTTGGCGAAAAAAGGGATCTTTGAAAGCTTGGGGATGTATTCTTTCTTTTTTGGTTCCTGGTAAAAAAGCCGTTCCACAGGTCTTCCTTTAAGGAAATGTTCACTGACCAATTCCGGCATGTCTTCCGGGGTCAATTTCTGATAGTACAGTCCATCCGGATAAACGAGCATGATAGGCGAATGAGCGCAGTAGCCCACGCATCCAATTTCCCCAACCATGACCTCGTCGGAAAGACCCTGTTTGGCCAGTTCCGCTTCGAACGCTTTTCTGAC
>CAZVRN010000447.1:0-2152 GCA_964629485.1 uncultured Thermodesulfobacteriota bacterium
ACCGGTCCTGATCGCCTTTATTGTTATTCCTTTCAGTCAACACCTTATTGTCAGGGACCTGAACCTGGGATTGCTTCTGATCTTTTCCTTCTCAGCCCTGAATGTTGTCGGCATCCTTATCGGCGGCTGGGCCTCTCATAACAAGTATTCCCTCCTGGGCGCCCTCCGGTCTGTCTCCCAGAATGTAGCTTATGAAATTCCCATTCTGCTTTCGGTAATGGGCGTGGTGATCATAGCCAATACTTTGAAGATGACCGAGATCGTCACCGCCCAGGGAAGATACTGGTTTATTCTGGTCCAGCCGGTGGCGGCCGTTCTTTATTTTATCGCCTCCACGGCCGAAACAAACAGGCTGCCTTTTGATATTCCCGAAGCGGAAGGGGAACTCGTGGCCGGGTTTCACTCCGAATATTCCGGGATGCGTTTCGCTCTCTTTTTCCTGGCTGAATACAGCAACATGTTCATCGTGGCCGCCGTCTTTACCACGCTTTTTCTCGGCGGCTGGAAGGGCCCGGTCTTGCCGGGCGTGATCTGGTTCCTGATTAAAGTGTATGTTTTGGTCTTTTTGGTGATAGTGGCGCGGTGGACTTTCCCACGGCTGCGTTTTGATCAATTGATGACCCTGGCCTGGAAAGTCTTGATTCCGCTTGCCATGGCGAACTTGCTCATCACGGCCCTGGTTATCAAGCTGGTTTAATGAGAAAGGCGCTCGATGAAAGCCGTAATTAAATATTTCCGAGATATCATCGTCGGCGGTTGGTCCATTATTCTGGGCTACTCGGTAACGTTATCAGAGCTGGTTAAACCGATTATCACCGTTCAGTATCCCAGGGAAAAGCTGGAAATGGACCCGGCCTACCGGGGCCATATCGAACTGGCTAAACTCCCCGGCGAGGACGGTCACTATTGCCTGGCCTGTGGTACCTGCGTGCGGGCCTGCCCCTCGCATGTCATTAAGATTCAAGGCTTCAAACCGCAGGCCGGGGCGGCTAAGGCCGGGGTCATGTATCTGATCGATTTTTCACGGTGCAGCCTGTGCGGCTTATGTGTTGACGTCTGCCCGGTGGACGCGCTGAGACACTCCATGGAATATGACCTGGCCTTTACTTCAAGGTGGGATTGCGTTATTGATCTCGTGGCCCGCTTTAATGAACAGAAGCAGCAGGAGCGAGGTTAGGATATGGGACCTCTACCGGAGTTAATAAAACCTTTACCTGAGCTGATTAAACCTGAATGGGTCGCCCAGGCCGCTTTTTATTTCATCATCGGCGTAACCCTGGTCGGCGCGTTTTGTGCCGTCTTTCTGAAGCGCATCATTCATAATATTCTCGGCTTGATTGTGGCTCTGTTCGGCGTAGCCGGGCTTTTCATCTTTCTGAATTCTGAATTTCTGGCCCTCATGGAAATCCTTATTTATATCGGGGCTATCTGCATCTCAATCGTTTTCGCCATCATGCTCTCCGATCCGATGTACAGGGAGGCCCCGCGAAGGCGGTTCACCAAAGTGCTCATGTCCCTCTTGTTAAGCCTGCTGGTGCTGGCCGGACTTCTGACCATGGTTACTGAAACACCATTCAAGGCGGCGGTTCAAAGATCGAGTGATTGGTCGGTGACCACGATCGGTAATTTACTCTTGACCCGCTACGCCCTCGTCTTTGAACTCATTTCCCTGGTCCTTGTGGTGGCCATAATGGGTGCTGTCATTATCGCCGGCCAGGGCCGAAAGAAGAGGTCGCTCCAGTGAATCACCTTCAAGTATACCTTTTTGTTGCTTTGGTCTTGTTTTGTCTGGGATTGCTGGGTGTTCTGCAGCGCCGTTCTCTGATCGCCATGCTTATTTCCGTAGAATTGATGCTCAACGCCGCCAGCATTAACTTTATGGCCTTCAACCGGTTTTTGGGCCCGGAACCGGCAGTAGGCCAAATAGTCACTTTGTTTATCATCGGTACCGCCGCGGCCGAAGCCGCGATCGGTCTGTCCATCATTCTGGCCGTCTTCAGGAGATACCAGAGTATTGATATCGAAAGAGCTCGGGAACTCAAGGGATAAGTTATGTTTCACGGATTAAGCTTTGAACTCGTCTCGGCCATCGTAGCCTCCATGACTCCGGTAGTATGCTTCGGCCTGATCATGGTCTTCACCCGCCGCTCCA
>CAZVRN010000448.1:0-2147 GCA_964629485.1 uncultured Thermodesulfobacteriota bacterium
TCGTTTCCGCATTATGTATTTGCTCATTGCCATCCGAGAAAGCCACAACTCTCCTTTAAGCATTACCCGTATGCCTTTGGGAATGTGGTCCAAGGGCTCCGGTTCATAAAAAAGCCCTCGAACTCCCCTGGATACAGCTTCCTCTTCTATTTCAATATCTGTCGGAACATTAAAGAAAGCGACTAAATCACTGGACGAAGCGCGGTCAAAATGTGTATCAAAGTCATAAAGGCATTCATCCGCGTCTTTTCCCTGGCAATCCCAGAGAATAAATCTCAGGCTATTCTTGTCTTTATTGCGATTGGCAGGTATCTGATATCCATCACCGCCTGCCTGGCACTTTACCCCTATCTCACGCTCTAAAAATGAACTCATCAACTCATTCTGACTTCTGCGCGGTCCAACCACACATATTGAATTGTCAGGCAATTTTATTAAGCTTTCGTCCACTTTTCTGGCAACCTGTTGTATTGCAACATTCGTATTGACGAAATGTTAAAACCATCCCCAAATGATCATTATGGTCAAAATACAGTGACCTTCCGCTAAACTCCGTAGTGAAAATTAGATTAAATTTTAATGGTTTCAATATATTAAGATGACTAATTTTCGACGGGGAATTTCCTCTTTCAACCTGAAATTTTCGCTCTCGTATTGAACTGCCAATGTGGCTTTAACAATTCTATAACACCAGCACCTTATTATAAAATTAAATTATTTTTAATATATATCTTTTGCATTTTAAAATCAAGTCAAAATCCTCAGACCGAAACAGACATCATATCCTGTTGGTGCTGAGGTTGTAAATAAATCTTGAATATTTATTCCCCGTTACTTTTTTGGCGAGAAAAAATCGAGCCCTTAGTCTTTTTTTTACCTTCAACAATTCCACTTCTGTTTCTTTCTGTCTCAAGCTTCAATTGAATATATTTGGCGGTTAATTTTCCCCGGCTCGCCATGCTCTGTTTGAGCATCTTAAAGAGCTCAATGGCCAGAGAATCCATCTTCCCCCTGCTGTTGATAAATACACTAAATTGCTGCTCAACGTTGGCCACCATGGATTCAAGTAAAATGGCTCTTTTTTCCATTGCGTGTATTCGGTTTTCCAGTTGCTTCAGCGCCCCGTTTTCAGAAATTACCGCAGGTTGCACTTCCCGATCAGACTCAGAATAATCAGAAAAAATCCCGCCGATTTCCCTGGTTTCAAAAACGTTATCGATTATTTTTTTGTTGATAATTTTAAGGTCATCGGCATAGCCGTAAACCAGGGCCGTATCGCAAAGCGTGTTTATCACGCGCGGAATCCCCTGGGAATATTTACTGATTGCTTCAATAGCCCCTTTGTCAAAAATATCAAGCTGTTTGGCGCCAGCTACTTTCAAGCGATGATGAATATATTTCTCAACCTCGCTCCCGGTCAAGGCATCAAGATGGCAATGGACTGTTACACGCTGGGCAAATTGAGCAAGTCCACGGCTCTTAAGCTTATATCTCAGTTCAGGCTGTCCCACAAGTATTATCTGAAGGAGATGATGTTTTTCAGATTCCAAATTTGAAAGCATGCGTATTTCTTCGATGGTCTTATGGGGCAGGTTTTGGGCCTCATCGATTATGAGGACCACCCTGTTTTTTCGGGCAAATTGTTCAAGCAGGAAGCGGTTAAAAAGATCAAGCATTTCAGCTTTATCCCTGGTGCTCACATCTAGCTCGAATTCCTGGCACATCATCTTTATGAATTGCAGCGGGCTAACATCAGCATTATTGATGATGCCGACCTGAATATCATGCGGGATCTTCTCCAGCAAAAAATTGATTAAGGTAGTCTTACCGGAACCGATTTCGCCCGTGATGACCACAAAACCCTTGTTTTCCATGATAGCGTATTCAAGATGGGCATAGGCATTTTCATGGCCCGGGCTCATGTAGAGGTACTCAGGGTCAGGCAGTAAATTGAAAGGTTTTTCTTTAAAGCCGTAAAAAGATTCGTACATAAATTAAAGCCTAACACTTCTCGCTTTGTTAAACAATGTCCCGATAACCGGTTTGTCCTTTAATAACTCCATGACACGCTGAAGGTCCTTATTGGTGGTCCTTTCAGCCTCGACGACCAATACAATTCCATCCACATGCCGGGAAAACACAATCGG
>CAZVRN010000449.1:0-2131 GCA_964629485.1 uncultured Thermodesulfobacteriota bacterium
TGGACAACGAAAGACCATCGGAACCCCTGGCAACCTTGCGAACACTCCCCCCGGAGTTTGCCTCGGCCTGGCTTCGTCTGGAAAAAGCAGTTGATCCCCTAGTCAGGCGACAGCGGGAAAAGGGCTTTGAAGTCCCAACCCTTAATATGCGGGCAGCGCTGGCCATTTATACCTGGGCAACGAGGGATGACTGGAACGAGGCGGTTCGAATTTATGGAAAAGATGAAGGCGACCTGGCCATGCTCACCTTCCGTACTGCAGATAACCTGCGCCAGCTCGCCAGCCTATACGAAACACACCCTGCCCTGGCCGTCTCGGCCCGGCGCGCCAGGGACCTGATTCTCAGAGAACCGGTTACCGTGCCACTCTAATTTAAAACCTGGCGCGGTACAAAAGAAACTTGATCATCATTCTTGTTATCATTATGCTTCTTAATAAAAACAATTAAAATCAAAATTCCCCGAGGAGAAAACTATCATGGCGAAAGTTTTGCTGACCTATTATTCCAGAACAGGAAATACGGAAAGGATGGCCGAAATAATAGCGGAGACCATAAGAGCTCATAACCATGATGTCATGATGAAAGAAGTTACGGAAACCGACCCGGAAGAAATGCTGGACGCGGACGGGATAATCATTGGGTCTCCCACCTACTACGGTCAGATGGCTGCGGAGGTCAAATCCTTTATCGACCAAAGTGTAAAATATCACGGGAGACTTGACGGCAAAGCCGGCGGGGCCTTCACCAGTTCAGGCGGCCGGGGCGGCGGTAATGAAACGACCATTACCGGCATTCTCATGTCCATGCTTGTCCATGGCATGATTATCCAGGGATATCCCGGCGGTGATCACTACGGGCCGGTGGCGGTTCAAAAACCGGATCAGCGAAGCGAAAAAGAATGCAGGCGTTTCGGAGAGCGCTTTGCCTCCCTCCTGGATCGTTTGGCTAAATCCTGACAGTCAGGTTTTCATTGGATTTCGTCGGTGTCTGGAAGAACGGACTGTATATTTTATATTTCCAGGAACATGCCTTCTCGAAGAAAGAAAACCTCAGGTACCGGCTTTTTGAGCCGGCGGTTATAACGGCGGGCTTTTGCCTCCATACTGGCTAAAAACCGGTCGTCATGAGACGGGTCGTGGTGCGTTATGCCCAGACGCTTGGCCCCGCATTCCGAGGCTTCCCGGATACTGGCCCGGGGGGTGCTGTGACCCCAGCCCAGCTTGCTGTTTGATCGGTCAGGCGCCTGCCCATAATACTGATCTTCTTCATACATTCCGTCTAGAATAAGCAAATCCGCATCCCGGCCCAATTTCTGAACGTTTGGGTTGGTGACACTGAAATGTTCCGTATCTGTAGCGATGCTTATGATGGGACCGGTATAAGAACCATCCGAAGCGCGTTCCTGAAAGTGCCAGCCCGCGCAACCGGATGGATGGTTGAGCTCAAAGACCTTAACCCTTACGGTTTCAAAATCCATGACCTCCCAGAATTTGACATCATGAATGGCCTTCTTATTTTCATTGTTGCTGCCAATGGAAGGCAACTGATCCAGGTGGCGCGGAAACTGGATCCCGTCTATTAAGGAAGCCAACTGATTGTTCAAGTCCCTGAAAGCGGCAGGCATTTGCAGGGCGAAAAATTCAATCTGCTGACCAGTGATAAAAAGCGGCGCGAAAAAGCCCATGCCAAAAGTATGGTCCAGATGAATATGCGTAATGAAAATACGAGCCTCAATACGCTGAATTTCCTTATTTTGTAACTGTCGAATCAAGTGATTCCCTAAACCCATGATTCCGGTCCCCATATCCACGATCGAGATCTCTTCCTGCCCGTTGTATCGGGTCCGGATTTCAAAACAGGTAGTATGACCACCAAAGCGGCGAGTATCAAAATCCAATGTTGACGGCGTAGGTATACTTCCCCGACAGCCCCAAACTTTAAAATACATTTATTAACCCCCCAAGAAACGGTAAGGACGCGAAGACAGCCTGAAACAGGACCGGATATCTGGCATCATGCGAGGATAATTTAACCCACGCCCTTAAGTATTTAGTTAATATTAATAACATTTTTCATACCGAAGGGTCAATGCTATAATGCGGCAAAGCTAAAGTAAAATTTAATTTTTAA
>CAZVRN010000450.1:0-2100 GCA_964629485.1 uncultured Thermodesulfobacteriota bacterium
TGAAAGAACGGCCCGGCTTAAAGAACCGCGGGACATGATATCCCGGCCAAGCAATCGTTTAACACCCGCTAGCCCCCGGCCTTTAAGGGCCAGGTTGCGCCCGGCCTGAATCAGTTCATCAGCCCTGACTTCATTGACACAGCTTTCAGCGCAGGCCCCGCACAAAAGGCAGTGGGACAGAAGGTCCTTCATCCTGCGGGCCAGGTCGGCCTCGCCTTTCAGCTCGGCTTCAAGAAGGCTTAACTTGCCCCTGGCTGAAGCGCCTTCCCGGCCGGTAACCTTGTAGACAGGGCAGTTTGCCAGACAGCGGCCGCAGCGGACACATTTTCCCAGAGCTTCTGATAAATCCTGCCGGGTCATGCTCACCTATGAGGAGCCCGGCCCGGTACCGGGTCCCGGGAAGATTTTCCCCGGATTAAGGATGCCTGCCGGATCAAAGGCTTTTTTGAGGCGTTTCATCAAAGAGAGGGCCGCGGGTTCGATTTCCATGCCGATGAAGCCCCGCTTGGTAATGCCGATTCCGTGCTCGCCGGAAATGGTGCCTCCCAGTTCAAGGGTCGCGGAAAAGACATCCTTAAGAGCCGCTTCAGCGGCCGCGGCCTGGCCCTGGTCGGCGGTGTCGTACATAATATTGACGTGGATGTTACCGTCCCCGGCATGGCCGAAATTGATGATTTTCAGCCCGCGCCGGTGCGAAATGTCTTCAAGACGAGCAATCATTTCCGGGATTAAACTGCGCGGAACCACTATGTCTTCGTTCAATTTGCCGGTCGCGACCTTGAAGAGGGCCGGCGAGATAGCCCGCCGCGCCTGCCACATAACCGCTGCTTCCCGGGCATTTTCCGCCCTGCGAACGGTCAGTGCGCCGTTTTTCCGGCAAAGTTCGAC
This sequence comes from uncultured Thermodesulfobacteriota bacterium, assembly GCA_964629485.1. Taxonomy (GTDB): domain Bacteria; phylum Desulfobacterota; class Desulfarculia; order Adiutricales; family JAFDHD01; genus JAFDHD01. The sequence continues at coordinate 889 of CAZVRN010000450.1, forward strand.
GATGGTGTCCGCTTCGGCCCCGGCCTGTTCGGCCGGACCGTCGGTTTCAATCAAAAGGAAGGCTCCGGCTTTCGGGTCGACCTCCATGCCGGCGTATTGTTTGACGCAATCCAGTGAAGCCCGGTCCATAAACTCAAGCGTGGCCGGAATAATGCGGGCCGATGTTATGGCGCTCACGGTTTCGGCGGCCTGCGGTATTTTATTGAAAAAGGCGATGACAGTCTCTTTGGCCTCTGGTTTTGGCAGGAGGCGCATGGTCAGCCGCGTGATGATTCCCAGCGTGCCTTCGGAACCGACCAGGAGTCGCGTCAGGTCATACCCGACCACTCCCTTGGCGGTTTTAACGCCGGTTTGGATGATCTCCCCGGTGCCCAGGACCACTTCCAGGCCTAAAACGTAGTCACGGGTGACCCCGTATTTCACGGCCCGGGTGCCTCCGGCGTTCTCGGCGGCGTTTCCCCCCAGGGTTGAAAATTCGCGGCTGGCCGGATCAGGAGGATAAAAAAGGCCTTTTTCCTCTACCGCGGCCTGGAAGTCCGAGGCGATCACGCCCGGTTCAACCACCGCGATCAGGTTGGCCTTATCAATACTGACGATCCGGTTGAAGCGGGTCATGGCACAAACCACCCCGCCGTGAAGAGGCAGTGCGCCTCCGCTCAAACCGGTGCCCGCCCCCCTGGCCACCACCGGTATGGAGTGTTCAGCCGCCAGGGCGACCAGGGCCGAAACCTCGGCGGCGCTGCCAGGCCAGACCACCGCCTCGGGCATAAAACGCTGGTTGGTCGCGTCAAAAGCATAGAGATGAAGATCCTCCGGGCGTGTGGAAAAGTTCTCGGGCCCGAATATTTTTTTCAGGCCGTGTCGGAGCTTTTTACTTAACATTCAAAAATAATGGACGAATACCCCGCGCGTGTCAATCCCTCTCATGGGCTTTTGAACTCACGCGCCCGGCTTTTTTTAAATGACGGTCCTTAATGCGCCTCTTCAAAAAAAGGAATCACCCCACCGGCCCTTGCTTCTTCACCAGCCCTCATAGATTGATATAATACCCAAGATCCGCGATTGAATGTATTTGGAAGGTGAAATAGGTTGAAAAACCTCGTTGATTCAGGTAGATATGTGTTACGACCAAGCAACACAAACTGAACCAACGAGGTGAGTGCAGCGAAAACCGGATCAAGGAACTCAAGATCGGTTTTGGAATGGAGCGGA
>CAZVRN010000451.1:0-2091 GCA_964629485.1 uncultured Thermodesulfobacteriota bacterium
GACCGGGATGAAGAAACTTCGGACCGATACGATTGTCCAAACCCATGGCTTTAGCGACCTGGTGCACATCGCCACCCACCATTTCGCAAAAATTCGCCATTTCATTAATAAAAGATATTTTTGTCGCCAAAAAGGCGTTTGAGGCATACTTTATCAGCTCTGCCGTCTCGACATTGGTCACCACAAAAGGAGTTTCAATCAGGTACAATGGCCGGTAAAGATCCTTGACAATGGCCAGTGCCTGTTCACTTTCGCTACCTAAGACCACGCGATTCGGCCGCATAAAATCCTCAATGGCCGAACCTTCCCGCAGGAACTCCGGGTTGGCGACCACGTCAAAAGAATGATCCTCGTTTTGATTTTCTTTTATTATTTCCCGGATCATCCGGCCAGTACCGACGGGTACGGTGCTTTTTGTTACAATGACCTTGTAATCGTTTAAATGTCGGCCAATGAGGGCGGCAACTTCTTTCACACTGCTTAAATCCACCTCACCGGAAGGAGCTGACGGAGTACCCACGGCTATGAAGACAACCAGGGACTGCTGAATACCTTCCTTGATGTCAGTCGTAAATTTTATCCGGCCTTCCCGGAGATTCCTGGTTAAAAGCTCCTCAAGGCCCGGTTCAAAGATCGGTACTTGACCGTCTCTTAGTTGATCGACCCTATCTTTATCTTTGTCCTGACAAATAACATTTAATCCAAATTCGGCAAAACAAGCGCTGGTGACCAACCCCACGTAGCCAGAGCCTATTACGCAGATATTCATTCAACACCTCAAAGAATCTATGAAGAATTATAAAATAAAATCAGGTAAAAAATATCTCTTGAGAACAGAAAAGTCAACAATAGAGCCCGCAAAGGCAAAAATATTTAACTGTTTGTTTATTAACCGTAAAGGCAACAAGCAATATAAACTTAAAGTGATAGATTAAGTAAAATATTTAACTAGCTGAAATACAATATTTTTATATAGACAGCGTTAAATCAGAGCGATAACCGTTATTCAGCGGCTAAAACCGCGGCCTTGAGTTCGTCGGCCGTCAGGGTCGCAGTGCCCACTTTACCGACTACTGTACCGGCAGCGAAATTGGACAGGATGGCCGCTTCGCGAAAATTCAAACCAGCCGCCAAACCCATGGTCAGGATTGCGATAACAGTATCACCCGCGCCGGAAATATCAAAAACGTCTCTGGCTACCGGGGGAATAAACACGGGAGAGGTATCTTTTTCAAAAAGCGTCATCCCCTGCCCGCCCCTGGTGATAACAACCGATTTAAGGTTGAGACCGTCTATGAGCATATTCCCGGCCTGGGCAAGATCCTCGTCCGAGTCAATTTTCATACCAACACCCGCTTCGGCTTCATGGTGGTTGGGGGTTATGCTTGTAACATTACGATAAAAAAGGAAGTGGTTGATTTGAGGGTCAACGGTGATGATTAAATCTCTTCCTTCCATGCATTCCCTGATACTGTCCATCAGCTCCATGGAAATCACACCCTTGCCGTAATCGGAAATAATGACGGCGTCAAGTGAATCGATCAACCGTTTGAAATAAGAGATTATTTCAAAAATAATCTCTGAATGCAAAGGATGCTTTCTCTCCCGGTCAAAACGAACCACCTGCTGCGCTTGAGCCACGATTCGAGTTTTAAGCGTAGTGGGCCGGCTTTCATCAATAAAAATACCATCAGTATTACTACCCAGTTCCTTGAGCATACGAATAATTTTCCGGCCCACTCGATCCTGGCCAACCACGCCCGTGAGCAGGGCATGCCCGCCGACCGATACGACATTATTTATTACATTGGCGGCTCCCCCTAAAACCTGGGTTTCATCGGTCACATTCACCACCGGAACCGGGGCCTCCGGAGAAATCCTCTCCACCGTGCCCCAGATAAACTCGTCCATCATGACGTCGCCGATGATCATGATGTTCACGTCTGAAAAGCGATCAATGGCTTCAACAATGTCCAGTGCAACAGAATCGGCGACACGGTGAAACAGATTTGGCGACAGGGAAAGAGCAGCTAAAGGCAGGGCGCAAAAAACCTGTCTGAGTCGGAAGTGTCGGCTCGGCAGGCTGAATTT
>CAZVRN010000452.1:0-2085 GCA_964629485.1 uncultured Thermodesulfobacteriota bacterium
ATTATAAGACTCCCTTAGAACCGGTAATTTTGTTGAAATCGCGGCAGGCGAAAAGTTAAATCGCGTTGATAGTGCCAATATTTCAAGGACTTGAATTTGAGCCCGGCGAACAGTTCAGCTCAGGGACCAAGCTCCCAGCAGGTCTCAAAAGAATCAATTTTTCACCTGATCCTCTTGCATTTATGGCAGTTAATTGATAAAATTATTGATTATTAAAAGGCAATTTTTAAAGGATTTTCAGATCCTTTATGATTTTATTTGCTTGGCTTTTGTTTAGGGATAGGGGTAAGAAATTTATTTGGTCTCAGCAGTTTGAGGTTTAATATCTTACCATTTCGAGCGGAAAATGGGGGGTAGCGGTTAGACAAAGTTAAGCTTTGTAACCTTTTTTTACATTCTCCTTGACAGACGATGTATGTCTACCTTATAAATAACTTGTCCGTTTGTGCCGAGAGTCTACCCGAATCAGGCAGGGGTAATAAATAACTGTCTGGAGAATATAATGAAAATTAAATCTATGAGTGAGGAGGGTTAGATATGCCTATTGTGGAATACAAAGGTCACAAGTTCGAAGTTGATGAAGACGGTTTCCTGCAGGGTTTTGACGAATGGAATGAAGATTGGGTCGAGTATGTAAAGGAGCAGGAAGGAATCAGTGAGGTTACTGATGAGCACTGGAAGGTCATCAATATGCTCCAGGATTACTACAAGAAAAACGGTATTGCTCCGATGGTACGTGTCCTTTCCAAGGTTACCGGTTACAAACTCAAGAAAATCTACGAGCTTTTCCCGTCAGGACCCGGCAAAGGCGCCTGCAAGATGGCCGGGCTGGCTAAACCGACCGGCTGTGTTTAAGCCTGCATAATTTTGATACTTAAAGTTAAGAGGCCTCCCTTGTTCCATGATAAGGGGGGCTTTTTTTGTGAATGAACCGCCGCTTAAGAGGTCCCGGAATATTGCTTGCCGGGCTGGTTTTTTTATAGTAAAACTCAAAGTAAATGTCACATCCCGAACGTAAACAAGCTCGACGGCTTTAAAAGGCTAAAGTTTTTTTAAAGATGACCATGCAAGAACTCTTCCGACGTCTTCCGGGTGTAGACCAGCTTCTTGATGAGCCGCGTATTAAGGCTTTGCTGGATGTTATGCCCAGGGCACTGCTTCTGGGAGCCATCAGGCGGACCCTGGACGATCTGAGAAACGAGATTAAACAGTATCCCGCGGATGCCGGTGACGTGGACCTTTCCCTTGAGACGGTCCTGGCGCGAATAGAAAAAAAAGCACATGCCCTTGCTCAGCCCGGTTTTCGCCGCGTGGTTAACGCCAGCGGCGTGATTATCCATACCAATTTAGGCCGCTCCCCTTTGTCTGAAGATGCCTTGCGGGCTATAGAAACCGCGGGCCGGTATTACTCCAACCTTGAATTTGATTTATCGGAAGGCAAACGCGGCTCCAGGTACAGCCATGTTGAAGGTCTGCTCTGCGATTTGACCGGGGCTGAGGCCGGGCTGGTTGTCAATAACAATGCCGCCGCCGTGCTGCTTGTCCTGGAGACCCTGGCCAAGGGTAAGGAAGTTATAGTCTCCCGGGGTGAACTGGTTGAGATCGGCGGTTCTTTTCGGATACCGGAAGTCATGGCGCGCAGCGGGGCTGTACTGGTTGAGGTAGGTGCGACAAACAAAACTCATCTCCGGGACTATGAAGAGGCCATAACCGACCGCACAGCGGCCCTCATGAAGGTTCATCAAAGCAATTTTCACATAATCGGCTTCACTGAACAGGTAGCGGCCGCCGACCTGGTCAGGCTGGGGCGTTCGCATGGCCTGCCGGTCATTGAGGACCTGGGAAGCGGCTCCCTGGTTGATTTTTCCGCATACGGCCTGCTGAGAGAGCCTACGGTTCAGGATTCAATCGCGGCTGGCATGGCCCTGGTCACTTTTAGCGGCGACAAACTGCTCGGCGGTCCGCAGGCCGGGATCATCCTGGGTCAACAAGAGTTCATTGACCGGATCAAAGTCAACCCGCTCAATCGGGCCTTAAGGATCGACAAGTTTACCCTGGCTTCTCTGGAAGCGAGATCGGAAGAGC
>CAZVRN010000453.1:0-2057 GCA_964629485.1 uncultured Thermodesulfobacteriota bacterium
GTGCGTTTGTCCGAAAGTCCAAGTCATGGTCAGCCCATTATCCTTTATGACATCCGGTCCAGCGGGGCCAGGGCCTACCTGTCGCTGGCGAAGGAAATTCTAAAAAAGGGGTAACATCCTGAAAAACAAGGGGTTAAGCAAGATGGCAAAGAAAAAAGGACTGGGCCGCGGGTTAGAGGCCCTGATCGAAGACCTGGACGAGGATTTTTCCGCGCCGGGAAATCCCTTTGAAGTCCCGGTGGAAGACATATCACCCAATCCCTTTCAGCCGAGGCTCAATTTCAGCGAAAAAGACATCAAGGCCCTGGCAGAATCCATCAAGAGCAAAGGGGTCCTGGTCCCTCTCGTGGTTCGGCGTTCGGATTCGGACCGGTATGAACTCATTGCCGGCGAGCGCCGCCTCCGCGCGGCCAAAATCGCCGGTTTTGAAAGGGTTCCGGTTATCGTTCGGGAAGCTTCCCCGGCCGAGATGCTGGAGATTGCCCTCATAGAAAACCTGCACCGGGAAGATTTGGACCCCATTGAAGAGGCCGAGGCCTGCCAGCGGCTGATGAAGGAGTTCAACCGGACCCAGCAGGAGGTCGCCCGGCTGACCGGACGCGACCGGTCCACCACCGCGAACCTGATGCGCCTCCTGAATCTGCCTGAGGCCGTTCAGAAAGACGTCCGCCTGAAAAGGCTTTCAGTCGGCCACGCCCGCGCACTCCTGGCCCTGGAACGCACTGAGGTCATCCTTCAGGTGAGGGAAAAGGTCCTTAGGGAAAAACTCTCTGTCCGGCAGACCGAAGCCCTGGTCAGGAAGCTGCTTAAGCCCCCGGTTTCCAGGCAGGTCGTCAAGCCGGACGAACTCTACTTTCAGGCCCTGGCTGAACAGCTCACTCGCAAGCTGGGCGCCAGGGTCAACCTTTACCGAAAAGGGAAAAAAGGTCGCATTGAAATCCGCTTTTCCTCTGACGAGGAGCTGGAAAGACTGCTTAAGCTGTTCGGGGCCGGGCCGGGCTGATTGCGAGAAGAATCACCCGCGAGTTTTGCGCGCGCCGCGATGAACGATATTGCCATGTCGCTGAGCCCCGGCGCCTGCCTCTAGGTGAATAAGGCTTTTTTTGAAAAATCCCCCCGCGCCCCCTTTAGTAAAGGGGGGAGAAGAGCGGTCTGAAGGTGAAAGAGCCTATATCCGCCCTTTCGTTCTTCCTCAAAAAGGTGGGTGAAGAAGAAAAGGAGAAGAAAGTAAAATCACGATTTATAAAAGCAAAGACATGACCGCCCCTGTGGTTCAAAGAAAGAAAACCAAGACGGACCCAATGAAAATCAACAAAACCAGGCTGACTATTTCTCCGCCCGCTCCCTTTGATTTTCAAAAAAACGCTCTGTCTCACGGGTGGATAAATTTAGCGCCCAACCACTGGGACGCAAAACGCCGGGTGCTTCGCCGTGCCGAACATCTGAAAACCGGGAAAGTCGTTCTTCTGGAGATCGGCGCTGGACATACGGCCAAACAACCTGAAATCATTATCAAAGTAAGCCATACGGGTCGGCTGGCCAAAACAGAACAGCGTGAAATCATTGCCTCGGTCGGACGCATGTTCCGGGTGGATGAGGATCTGTCCCCCTTTTTTGACATGTGTAAAAAACGCGGCGGGTCATGGCTGAAAGCCAGCCAAAGTATGGGCCGGTTGCTCCGCTCCCCAACTGTGTTCGAAGACGCGGTAAAAGTTATCTGCACCACCAATATCCAGTGGAACGGCACACGGCGCATGATTGAAGGATTGGTGCGTGCGCTTGGTGAACCATACGCCGGCGACTCCCGCTGGCGGGCTTTCCCCGGCCCGAAGCGGATGGCGGCGGCCGCGCCTGAAACCTTTACCGAGGCCGTTCGCCTGGGTTACCGCGGTGACTATATACACACCCTGGCCAGGCGGATCGCTTCCGGGGACTTGGATCTTGAAAATTTCCGCAGTTCGAATATGCCCACGCCCGGCTTGAAAAAGGAGCTTAAGGCCATTAAGGGCGTGGGTGATTACGCGGCCGCCTCTCTGCTCATGCTCCTGGGGCGATAC
>CAZVRN010000454.1:0-2056 GCA_964629485.1 uncultured Thermodesulfobacteriota bacterium
GAGTATGGTCAGTTACAAGACGCACGCTGAAAAGAATTCCACCTTTAATACGCCGCCGTGTTTTGCCATTTACACGGTACAGCTCACCCTTAAATGGCTGGAGGAATCCGTGGAAGACGGGTTGGAAGGCGTGGCGCGGCTCAACCGGCAGAAAGCCGCCCTGCTCTATGACTTGCTGGATGAAAGTGATTTTTACCAGGCCACGGCCGACCGGGACAGCCGTTCCATGATGAACGTCACTTTTCGGCTTTCTGATGAGGACCTGGAGAAGAAATTCGTGGCCCAGGCCCTGGAAAACGGCCTCGGCGGTCTCAAGGGTCACCGGTCTGTGGGCGGCTGCCGCGCTTCCATATATAACGCGGTTTCACTGGACGCGGTCAAGGACCTGGTCGCTTTTATGAAGGAATTCGCCCGGACCAACGGCTGACCCGCTTTTTTGCCGCAGGGCCCGGCCAATACCTTGTTGGATTATTAAATCCTCCAGGGTTCTGCCTGTAACGAACACAAGCGGTGGTTTTCTCTCGTTCCAGGGCTCTGCCCCGGGATGGGTAAATTGATTCGAGGCTCAGCTTCGAACCTTAAATTATGGAAAGGAAGGCGATAAATTGAGGATTCTCATAAGTGATAAAGCCCATGAATCTTGCGCCCGAAAGTTTCGGGAAGCCGGGTTTGAAGTGGATGAAAAAACCGGGCTCAGCCCCGAGGAGCTCAAGGCCGTTATCAAGGATTACGACGGCCTGGTTATCCGCAGCGCCACCAAGATTACGGCTGACCTCCTCAGCGCCGCCGAGAACCTGAAGGTTATCGCGCGGGCCGGGACCGGCCTGGATAACGTGGACATTGCCGCGGCCACGGAAAGAAAGGTCGTGGTCATGAATACCCCCGGCCAGAACTCCAACGCCGCGGCTGAACTGGCCGTGGCCATGATCTTCGCCCTGGCCCGGCACCTGCCCCGGGCCTGCGCCTCCCTCAAGGCCTGCAAGTGGGAAAAAAAGGCCCTCCAAGGCAGGGAAATCATGGGCAAAACACTGGGCATCGTCGGGTTTGGCAATATCGGCCGCATCGTGAGCGAACTGGCGCGCGGAGTGAAAATGACTGTCCTTGCTCATGACCCGTACCTGACTGACGACCAGATCAGGCAAGGCGGCGGTGAGCCCGTTTCCTTTGACGAACTGCTCCGCCGTTCCGACTTCATCACCATTCATGTGCCCAAGACGAATGAGACAACCGGTCTTTTTAATACTGAAACCATTGCCCGGATGAAAGACGGGGCCTACCTCATCAACTGCGCCCGGGGCGGCATCGTGGATGAAGACGCCCTGTACGAGGCCCTCAGCTCTGGAAAGCTGGCCGGCGGGGCCCTGGATGTCTTCGAGGTTGAACCGCCCGGGGAGCACAAGCTTCTCGAATTGGACAATTTTATCTGTACGCCCCATCTCGGCGCCTCGACCCTGGAAGCCCAGATCAACGTGGCCGTGGCCGCGGCTGACCAGATTATTAAGTACCTCAGGGACGGGGAAGCCGTCAATGCGGTCAACGTTTAGCGTGTTTGAATAAAATTGAGCCTTGCCCGGCCAGGGCTGTTTTCAGGAATTGCGGTTTATCTCCTCGTTCCAGGGCTCTGCCCGGGAACGGGTAAATTGATTCGCGGCTCTGGCTCTATACCTTCTCTGCATCATGACACGAAGCCGATATAAGACAATCCAGGCCGCCCCGCGATAAGAAATTATTGTATAGGGGTCTGTGTTGCGGCGGGTGGCCCAGACAACAAAGTTGTCTGGGCCACCCGTCTCTATACCTTCTCCGTATCATCAAAGAAGTATTTTTTTGTTGACTTTGTCTTCAACAACATGTTATTGTTTTGCAAATTAAAAAAAAGGCTTAATGTCCCTGTACATGAAGGGAAGAAAGGGGGTGGTCGGGTCAAGACGGTTAACTTGAGAAAGGTGAAAAGTTGATTTTTTGGGTATTTTTTGGGTTAAACTAAACAGTATTTTGGAGGAACTGAGTTTATGAAAAAAATTTTGTTTTTTGCTTTAGCTGCCGTGCTGGTTGT
>CAZVRN010000455.1:0-2051 GCA_964629485.1 uncultured Thermodesulfobacteriota bacterium
GGGGCCGGTCCGGGAGATCCGGGCCTGATCACCCTCAAGGCTGTCGAGTGCCTCCGAAAGGCCGACACGGTTATTTATGACTTTTTGGTTAACCCGGCCCTGCTCAGCTACGCGCCGCCTGAGGCCGAGCTTCTGTACGTGGGGAAAAGCGCGGCTCGGCACACATTGAGCCAGAGCGAAATTAACCGGCTCCTGGTGAAACAGGCCGGCGCGGGGAAGATCGTGGTGCGCCTGAAAGGAGGCGATCCTTTCATTTTCGGGCGCGGCGGCGAGGAGGCCGGGGAGCTTGCCGAGGCGGGACTGCCCTTGAGGTTGTCCCCGGTGTAACGTCTGCTGTCGCGGCCCCTGCTTACGCGGGCATCCCCCTCACGCACCGCAAGTATTCTTCCAGCGTCGGTTTCATCACCGGACACGAGGACCCTCTGAAGCCCGAATCCGCCCTGGATTGGAACAAGATTGCCACCGGACTGGGGACCATTGTCTTTTTAAGGGGGGTGCGCAACCTCCCGGCCATTACGGCAAAATTGACTCAGGAGGGACGCGACCCCAACACTCCGGCAGCCTTGATCCGGTGGGGCACCACGCCAGGCCAGGCCACCCTGGTGAGCACCCTGGGCCGGATCGCCTCCCGGGCGGAAGCCGGGCATTTCAACCCGCCGGCCGTGCTGGTAGTGGGTCATGTTGTCTCTTTGCGTTCCACCCTGAACTGGTTCGAAACACTGCCGCTCTTCGGCCGCACGATCATGGTCACCAGGACCAGAACGCAGGCCGGTGCTCTTTCGAAATCTCTTCTTAGCCTCGGAGCCAGGGTTATTGAATGTCCGACCATTCGTCTTGTTCCGCCTGATGACTGGGGCCCGCTGGATCAGGCCCTTGATCATCTTGACGCTTTTGACTGGCTGGTCCTGACCAGCCCCAATGGGGTTGAGTTTCTTTTCAATCGGCTTAAGGAGTTGAAAAAGGACGCCCGGGCCCTGGCCCCGGTCAGGCTGGCCGTGATCGGCCCGGCCACGGCGGAAAAGCTTGAAGCGTATGGTTTACGGGCTGACCTGGTGCCTGAAGAATACGTGGCCGAGGGACTGGTCAGGTCTCTGGCTTCTCACGGGATAAGCGGTCGAAAAATATTGCTGGCCCGTGCAGCCCGGGCCAGAGCGGCGCTGCCCGAGGGTCTTGCCGCCGCCGGGGCCGAGGTTCGGGAAGCGGCCCTTTACCAGACGCTGCCTCCGGATGATCTGCCCCCGGAAGCCCGGGACGCGCTTGAAAGCGATGAGTTGGATTTGATTACCTTTACCAGCTCCTCGACCGTGACAAACTTGATGGAGCTTCTGGAAAAACGCGGCCTGGGATTACCGGCCGGGGTTAAGGCCGCCTGCATCGGTCCCATAACCGCGCAAACAGCCCGGCAAGCCGGCCTGAACGTGGTTGCGGAAGCCGAACAATACACCATTCCCGGCCTGGTGGCAGTTATAAAAGCTTATTGCCTTCAATCAGCTTAAACCATCGCCTCCATCCAGAAATGTTAACTTTATAAGGAGTATTACACTGTTATGTCGAATCCCGGGGGCGGTCTAAATATGCCGGCTTACCAAAGGCGCTCAGGCTGAAAAATGAACGGAAACTTCACTTTTACTCAAGACAGGTCTTATCAGAAAAACCGGGCCATTGACTATAAATCGGACCTCAACGCGGCTCAATACAAGGCGGTGACAACCATCGAGGGCCCGGTGCTGGTTGTGGCCGGCGCCGGTTCGGGTAAAACCCGCACCCTGGTTTATCGTGTCGCTTATCTGGTCGAACACGGCGTGGATCCTGAATCCATTCTCCTTTTGACCTTCACCCGCAAGGCCGCCGCCGAAATGCTGCGGCGCGCTTCCGAACTGGTCGGCCCACACTGCGCCCGGGTATCCGGAGGAACTTTTCACGCCCTGGCGCATGAGCTTTTGCGCACCTGGGCCCAGCGCCTGGGATACCCGGCCGATTTCGGCATTATCGACCGGGGAGATATGGAAGAACTGCTGGGACAACTGCGGAAACAGGCCGGCCTGGCCCTG
>CAZVRN010000456.1:0-2038 GCA_964629485.1 uncultured Thermodesulfobacteriota bacterium
TTCCATCCTTATATCTATCACGGGCTATCAGGTTTGCTATATCTTTTTGAGTGATTTTTCGTTCTTCGGAGGCTTTCGGGGTATTGCCTTTATTCACCCACTCCCCGCAGTGCGGACATTTAGCGGCCTTTTTATCGATTTTCATCAGGCAAAAAGGGCAGTCCCGCATTTTTGAGGAGATGACTATATCATCAATCAGCCCGCCGAACAGCCCGCCTGTCCTTGGTTTGCCGTCATGCCGCAATGTTTTCGGTTTTTTAATTGCAATATAGATCAAATGCAAAGGAACGGTGATCACCAGCCAAACCACTCCGAAAAGAATCGCCAAAATATGCAGGATTATAAAGACGACGTGTCCCATTTTTAACCCCCTTCTTTTTTTTGTAAGTAATAAAAAAAATCAAGAGGTTATGCCCGCGCGAGCCTTAAAGCTGCCACCTGGAAAGAAACGATTCGCTGCTTCTTGTTATCTCCGCCCCGCAGTTTTTGCACCTTGAATAGTTTGGGTTTATCAACCCGCCGCAGTGCGGGCATTTGTGAGACTTGGCCGGTCCGATGACCAGGGTGAGGAGCAACCCCAGCGGACCCAGCAAAAATGAATATAAAAAACCCGCTACCGGACGACCTTTCCGGCTGCCGATCGCCGCGCCAATAATCCCTATTAAAAACCATCCGAAAAACCAAACCATCACTCCTCCCCCCTTACCATCTCCTTTGCCAGCCAGATGACCTGGCCGATAACGCGGATATCGCCCATATGCGCGGTCTCCGGCGGGTAATCGGCTCGGTTATCACTGATGATGCGCACCCGGTCGCCGGGAAGGTTCTGCAGCCGCTTAATGACGATGGTCTCGCCCAGGCCCAGGGCATAAATATTGCCGTCGTGTATCCGCGTGCGGCCCGCATCAATCAAGACCATGTCCCCGGCGCTGACGGTCGGCTCCATGCTGTACCCGCGCACGGTCATCAGGACCAGGTTCTTGGGGCTCGTGGCCACCCGCCGCAGCCAATCTTTTCTGAAAGCGTAATATTCCTTGATGTTTTCGGACAGGACAAACGCCCCGCCGCCGGCGCTGAGGTGCGCCTCGGCCATCGGGAGCAGGGCAAGATCGCCGCTGAAGACCTCCTGCCCAAGCTGGCTAAAGTATTGCACGACCGTTTCGGCAAGGAAGCCAAAGAAGCCGCTCATGGCGCAGGCCAGGAATGGAACAGGCTTAAAACTTCCTGGTTCGAATTGAAAAAAGAGATTTCTGATTCCGGTTTTCTTTCTGTTGCAACTACCCTGATTCAGCAAATAACGGAAGCCACCAAATTCCGGGCTGATCAATTAGGCAGAGTTAATAAAAGGTTTAAGGAGCTGGATGAATCGTTAAGGGTAAGCTCGTCAAAAGATGCTGAAGCCCGAATTAAGGCCATTAATGCGCAACTGGTTGCTACTCGTAACAGAATTAAAGTCATTAAAAATGAATTGGCTAAAATGGGCCCTGTTCAGCCTGGAAACTTCTTTGCCCGGAACGAGGAAATTATCTCTCTTAATGCTGAACTGGACAAATTATTGAAAAAAACAAAGGACCTGAATGATGCGCGCAAGCGATATGAAGGCTTAATCCGGGGCTTTGGTCAGACTCAAAAAAACCTCCAAGACACGGTTAAAAAAACCGCCGCTGTCATCCCGGGCATTGACCTGACGCCAATCGGCAAATCCCTGGAACAGCTCAATCTCAATGCCATCGCTTACGAAGCCACGCTGGGGAAAATAGATGATTTTGAGCTGGCGAACCATAAAAAGGTCCTGGTTGACCTTTCCGGCCCGGGGCCGGCCATCCAAAAAAATATCAAGGCCTCTGAAACCGGTTTCCATAAATTTTTCAAAGGCGTCAAAGGCAGCCTGAAAAGCAACATCAAAGACTGGCAGGACTGGGCCGATACGGGCCGGCAGATCACGACGGCTTACCTCTACGATCTCCGCGCCGGCTTTTCCGACACCCTTTATTACGGCATCCGCGGCGATAGGGAAGATTTGAGCGATGCCTGGGAA
>CAZVRN010000457.1:0-580 GCA_964629485.1 uncultured Thermodesulfobacteriota bacterium
CCATTAAGAATATAGCCATCCTGAACGGCTTTCGCTTCCATCTTTGAGGCCCGGTCGTATCTTCCCTCTTCGTCAAGCAAGGCAAGGGTTAAAATCTTCTGCCCGTTGACCACGGCAGGAAGACATTCTTCTTTCAACTTATCATCCCCGGCATCATTGATAATCAACCCGGAAAACACGGCACTGTACAAAAAAGGACTCGGGAGCAGGACCTTGCCGATTTCCTCAAAAAGCACAAATAAATCAAAAAAGGACCCTTCGGAACCCCCATATTTCTGGCTATGAATTAAACCCAGCCAGCCGAGTTCAGCCATATCCTTCCAAATGACTTTCGAATAACCCTCCCGGGTTTTGATCAATTCTTTAACCAAAGAAAGCGGGCAGTTGTCCTTTAGATATCGTTCAGCACTGTTCTTCAATAAGGTGGTCTCTTCACTCAAACTGAAATCCATCTTCTTCTCCTCTTTGTGTTTTGAACTGCTGAAACTCTGATCTATTTCCTGGGCAGTCCCAAGCCCCTGATCGCAATGATATTCTTTAATACTTCGACCGAACCGCCCTGCAGGGTATAGCTCGGTCC
>CAZVRN010000457.1:590-2023 GCA_964629485.1 uncultured Thermodesulfobacteriota bacterium
CCCCAGAGGTAACAAGTGGCCAAATCTCCACCAAAGGCAGCCCATTCAGACCCCTGCTTAATCTGGCTGGCAGGCCCCATAACTTTGGTAGCCACGTCATTGAGGCGCTGTTCATACAAGGTGCAATAAGCTTTGGTCAAGGCCGCCTGACTGGTAGGCTTCCGGCCCTGATCAACCACCCAGGCGGTGTAATAACAGAGAAGCCTTCCGATGTTATACTCAATTTCCAGTTGCGCCACCTGATCTCTAACCCAAGCGTAAAAGCCTTTATCTTGGTTTTTATCCATTTTTCTTACATGGTCTTTCAGTTGTTCAAAAATAGGATAATTCTGCATGAGTCTTTCTATCCCGGCGCGCTCATAGTCCATCTGGGCCATGATCTGTTTGAAACCCCCGTTTTCCTTTCCAACCAGATATTTCTTGTGTACTTTGACTTCATCAAAAAATATTTCATTGAAGCTGTGTTCTCCTGCCATGTTAATGATCGGTCTGACCGTTACGCCGGGGGCTCTCATGTCTATTATAAACTCGCTGCAGGCTTGGTGACCTCGCACCGAACTGTCAAGGTTGGTCCTGGCCAGCATCCAGCCATAATCCGCGAGATGACCGCCCGTCGTCCAGACCTTTTGGCCGCTGATAATATAGTAATCTCCATCTTTAACCGCCTTGGTCGCAACTCCGGCCAGGTCAGAACCGGCATTGGGTTCACTAAAAAGCAGGCAGAATTGTCCCCCGTCCTCGGCATTAATAATTTTTGGCAAAAAGAATTCTTTCTGCCAGTCTGAGCCAAAAGCTATAAGCGAGGGACCGACCTGGCGGTCGGCCAGGAAATGATATCCAATGGGAGCTTTAACCCTTAAACATTCCTCAATTAATATCATTTTTTCCACATACGTCCGGCCCTGCCCGCCATACTCCTTGGGCCAGGTTATGCCAAGCCAGCCTTTTTTGGCCATTTTTTGGGAAAAAGCCTGGTCAGCGGGTCCCACAAGGCCGGCGATATCAACAGAAAAGGCGCCCGCCTCAAGTTCCGACCGCAAAAAATCACGCACCTCCCGGCGGAACTTGTTTTGCTCATCTGTGAAAGTAAATCTCATCGCTTCATCTCCTTAAGTAAATGCCGTCGTAAGGGGCCTCCTCAATACTCGTCGCTAAAATGAGGCGTTCTTTTTTCTCGGATGGCGTTAATGCCTTCCTGGATATCCTGCCCCATATAGCAAAGAGCCTGATAAACGGCTTCCCGGCGCAGGGCGTCATCAAGACTGCCTCGCATGCTCGCGTCTATGGATTCTTTTAACATCCTGATGGGCAAGACAGGCATAGCGGCTATTTTTTTTGCCAATTCCATGGTCCGGTCCATCAGCTCTTCCAATGGAGCGACCTGATTGATCAGACCGATCCGATAAGCCTCCTCAGCGGTAATCACGTCGCCG
>CAZVRN010000458.1:0-2017 GCA_964629485.1 uncultured Thermodesulfobacteriota bacterium
AAGAGCTTTTCAGCGGATTCGGCCCTGAAGGGCAGGCCCGGTTGAAAAAAAGTGGGGTTTTGGTCGCCGGTTGCGGGGCTCTGGGCGGAACAATCGCCGCTTTGCTTGTGCGGGCGGGAGTGGGCCGCCTGCGGGTGGTGGACAGGGATTTCCTGGAGATGAGCAACCTGGCCCGGCAGCTTCTCTATACCGAGGCCGACCTGGATTCAGGATTGCCCAAGGCGGTTTTGGCTGAGCAAAGGCTCAGGGAGATGAACCGTGAAGTCGAGGTCGAAGGAGTGGTCGCTGACCTGAATCCGGACAATATCAACGAATTAATATCCGGGGTTGATCTGGTTTTGGACGGCTTGGATAATCAGGAAGCGCGCTACCTGGTCAACGACGCGGCGGTCAACCGGGGGCTGCCCTGGATTTACGCGGGCGTCATCGGGGCCAGCGGCAACGTGATGGCTTTTATACCCGGTAAAACCGCCTGCCTGCGTTGCCTGTTCCCTGACCCGGCGCCGCCGGGAGTCCTGCCCACCTGCGATACGACCGGTATCATCGGCCCGGCGCCGAACCTGGCCGCATCAATCGTGGTTAGCGAAGCCATGAAAATTCTCTCGGGTGCCGGGGACTGCTTGAGCCCGGGCCTTTTTACTTTTGACCTCTGGAATAATTCTTACCGGTTGGTCCCGCTTGAGGCCGGTCCTCGCCAAGACTGCCCCTGCTGCCAGGAGAAACGGTTCGAGTTTCTTGAAGGCCGGGGCCGGTCCCGCACCGAGCTCATGTGCGGAATTGACGCGGTCCAGGTTACCCCGGCCAAGGAATTTACCCTTGACCTGAATCAATTGACCCAGCGCCTCGGGCAGGAAAGCATTATATCCTCTAATAAGTATTTGGTTCGCTTTGAAGCTGAAGGGTTTCAGTTTTCGGCTTTTCCTGACGGCCGGGTTATTATTCATGGTACCAGCGATCCCGGCCAGGCCAGAGCGCTTTATGACCGTTATGTCGGTTTCTGACTCAAGGCCTTTCCAGCAGCAGTCCGCGCTTGTTTTATCGGCCTTCTGCGCTGCGGGAGCGGAGGTGATAACCCCACCACAGTTTAAAGACGTTATAAAACCGGTAAAGCGCCTCGTTGAACAGGTTGAATTTACTGCTGCGAAAGTCCTGGCAATATACCGGTATCTCGATGGCCCGCCCGCCGTCTGACAAGGTGTGGTAAATGATATCCAGGACATAGGAAGTGCCATAGTCGATCCGGTCCAGGTATCGGACAATGATCTCCCGGCGGTAGGCCTTGGCCGCGATGGAGTAATCCTCAAAGGGCAGGCCGACCAGGGCCCGGACGGTCAGAATAAAGGCCGTGCTTCCCAGCTTGCGCCAGAGGGCCCTGTGCTGGGAGCCCATTTTTTTTGACCCTACGACAATGTGATAATCCTTGAGCAGCCCCAGTGCGCGGGCGATAAAGCCCAGGTCAATGGAAAGGTCCATGTCCAGGGAAATGATTTGCTCGTAAACCGCCTGAGAGACACCGAGCGTAAAGGCGCGGCCCACGCCCTTTTCAGGGATCTCAAGAAATCGAACCTCGTTAAAGCTTGAGGCCAGTTTTCTGCCCAGTTCGTTCGTTTGGTCGGTCGAACCGTTGCTGATAATGATTATTTCAAAAGGCTGGTTCAGGCCGTGGCAGTGAGACACAAGACGCTCTGTGTTCGCTTCAATAATGTCCCCTTCGTTCAGGACAGGAATTAGCACGCTCAAGCCGGATTTCATCGCACGAACTCCCGGAACAGCCTTATTCTTTTCAGCTTTTCTCTGAAACTGCCTTCTTTAATGCGCGCCAGGACATAAGACGGTCTGAGGTAGAAGGACAGAAAGGCCCTCCGCGCTTGACGGGACAAGATATCAAGGTTGTGTTCGCGGCTCAAGCACAAAGGAAAAGGCTCGTCTTTTTCAGCCAGCCGGTTAAGGTCGGTCCCCGGGTAGGGTGAAACCACGTGAAAAGAGGCAAATGTCGGATTCAGCTCGCGGGCAAGCC
>CAZVRN010000459.1:0-1993 GCA_964629485.1 uncultured Thermodesulfobacteriota bacterium
TTTCAGGCCAGACGATCAAATCCAGAAAAAAATAACCATGAGGCGTCAGACCAAATTTTTGTTTAAAGATTTAAAATAAGAGCAGCCTTGGTGCAAAGGAGCCAAGGAGATAAAAAGAAAACAAACTGCCTTCTCCATTTATTCTGGAGAAGGCAGTTTGTTTTCTTTTTACAAATTGATTTTTATCCGGCCGGGGAATAAAATCAGAAATAATTACGTCTCAGATGTCTGAAAAAAGTAAAACGAACATAGGATATTATAATGATTGATACAAACCGATACCGTAAATTCACAGCCGGCGTAAAGAAAAAAATATGGAAAGAAAGCTATAATATTCGGACATACGAAACCGATGCCGCGGGCAATCTTTCTGTCATATCACTCTGTCATTTAATGCAGGATGCCGCGGAGAAAAATGCCTTCGCCTTGGGCCTGGCCATTCAGGATTTGCTTTCCGACGACATGACTTGGGTACTTTCTCGAATGACCCTGAAAATACATACCTATCCTGGCTGGCAGGATCAAATACATATATATACCTGGCCTTCAGGTATTAAAAAGTTATTCGCTCTCAGAGATTTCCTGATAACAGATCAAGACAACCATAGTCTTGGCTCAGCCGTCTCTGCCTGGCTTATAATCAACATCAAAACCAGACGACCTGTCAGGATGAAGCCTTTTATTGAAAAACTCAATATTCTTGAGGCGGAGCACGTTCTGCCAAATGGACTGGACAAGCTTCCCCAGATTGAGCAGTATACACATGAGCAGTGTTTCCGTGTCAGACATAGGGATATTGATCTGAATCAGCACGTGAACAATGTGAGCTACATCGAATGGGTGTTGGAAAGCATCCCCGGGACTGTCCCGGAGACCAAGGTTCTTAAGGAGTTGGAAATAAATTTCCAGGGTGAAGCCCACTTTGGGGATTATGTTTTTTCAAGGTGTCAGCCTCAAAATGATGATCACACCAGCTTTTTACATGGCATTATTCGTAAAAAAGACGGGCAGGAAGTGGTCCGGGCCAAAACAATCTGGTCAGAGAAAACCTAAAAAATATTATTTAAGAATCGGCTAAAACCAGCTCTAAAGTCCGAAGATGAGTTGAACGGGTTGTAATTCTAAAATACTTTGTTAGACTGTATGAGTCTGATACAAATACATATCACTTTAAATACAGGAACATTGATGTTCAATCGAGATACTCAGAATATGGACCTGGAACCTGGGGAAACGGCCCTATCGCCCGACCCTAGTCAATCAAAAGGGCACTGGCTGAAATGCCCTAATTGCGGAGCTAAATATGACACTCCCCGTCGTTTCTGCCCGCAATGTCACTATTACTCTTCAAGCTGGTGGGCTTTTGAAAAAAAAGGCAGAAAACGGTCGCATCTGAAACGTAACCTCATCATTACAGGCGTATGTGTCGGCATTATAGTGTTTCTGACGATTTATTGGCTCAACGCCTACATACCCAATCCGCTTGTGCTTCTCCGTCAGCCTGGTGAGAGTTCAAGCCTTCTGGCAAACATTGAAGAATGGACCAGTTATGGCGGAAATTCATCCAATACGCGTTATATACCCGGCGCCCCTCCTCTTATCGGCCGGATCCGCTGGTCAATAACCTTAAGTAAAGAACCGACTGAATCACTGCCAGCCGTGGCGGATGGTGTCCTATACGTGGGCGGTTATTTCAAAATCGTAGCACTAAAGGCCGATACTGGCGAACTGATCTGGGAGACAAAAACCACCGGCCCTGTGCATTCTTCACCGGCCGTGAGCGGCTCCCTTTTGTATGTGGGTCTCCTGGACGGGAGAATACTCGCCCTAGACCGCCTCACCGGGCAAATAAAATGGGCGTATCAGACTCAAAATTTTATTTTTTCTTCCCCGACCGTGGTAAAAAACAGGCTTTATATTGGCTCCGGAGATCAGGCGTTTTATGCACTCAATGCCCGAACCGGTCAGTTGATATGGAAAACAGTCACCGGAG
>CAZVRN010000460.1:0-1984 GCA_964629485.1 uncultured Thermodesulfobacteriota bacterium
TTGCTGTTTGAATATGTGCGGCGCGGTGCATTGCTCGGATATCTCCATCCTGGGTATTCACCGCAAACCGCCGCTTATTGAACATGAGCGCCTGCTCAAGGTCTGTGAAATTCCCACGACTATCGCCGCCTGTCCCACGGCGGCCATCAGACCGTACAACTTCGAGAATGAAGCAGGCGAACAAATCAAGTCGGTTCAGGTCAATAATGAACGCTGCATGTTCTGCGGTAACTGTTACACCATGTGTCCGGCTATGCCTCTGGCGGACCCGGATGGTGACGGAGTAGCCCTCTGGGTCGGCGGTAAGGTCTCGAATGCGAGGTCCATGCCCAAGTTCTCCAAACTGGCTGTGCCTTATATTCCGAATAATCCGCCGCGTTGGCCTGAAGTGGTTGAGAAGATTAAAAATATCGTTGAAGTCTATGCTGGCGATGCGCGGCCTTATGAGCGTGTCGGTGAGTGGATCGAGCGGATCGGCTGGGAAACATTCTTTAAAATGACCGGCCTGGAGTTCACGCATTTCCACATAGACGATTACCGCTTCGCCATGACCACCTGGCGAAACAGCACACAGTTCAAATTCACGGATTAGTGCATGGAACGTGAAGACTTGAAACAAGAAGTCTTCGACTTGGTGGTTCAAACCCAGAAAAAGGTAAAACCAGGCGACCTGGCCAGGACTCTGGCCCGGTCGCTTGGAATTGATAAAAGGCAAGTCAAAGAGGCCATTAACGAACTGGTTTCTGAAGGCAAGCTTATTTACACGTATACTGGTCACTCCTGGTTGGAAATCCCTTCGGACAAAGAGTGAATATAACCTGCCCTCGTTTAGTTCTGGCGGCCCTTAGAGGTGGAGGCGGCAAAACGACCGTTTCACTGGGCCTCCTGGCCGCCTGGAGGCGCTGCGGTCTTAATCTGGCTCCTTTTAAAAAAGGACCTGATTATATTGATGCGGGCTGGCTGGCCGGCGCGGCTCAAACCCCCTGTTACAACCTTGACGCCTACCTCATGACCCCTGAGAAAGTAAAGCAGTCCTTTGCATTCCGCATTGGTCAGGGTTCAGACGGCGCCTTGATCGAGGGAAACAGGGGTCTCTATGACGGGACCGATAAAGAAGGCACTAACTCCACGGCAGAACTGGCTAAATTGCTGAAAGCGCCCGTGGTGCTGGTCGTGGATTGCACCAAGGCTACCAGAACCCTGGCTGCCGTGGTGCTTGGATGCTTGCATTTCGATCCGCCGGTGCGCCTGGGCGGGGTGATCCTCAACAAGGTCGCCACGCCCAGACAGGAAACCCTGGTCAGGTCAACTATTGAAGCAGAGACCGGTCTGCCCATCCTTGGGGCTGTGCCCAGGACAGCCGGGCAAAACCTTCCCGAGCGTCACCTGGGCTTGATCCCCCGGCAGGAGCATCCGGCGGGGAGTGACACCATTGACCTGCTCGCCGATTTGGCCGAAAGGCACCTGGATTTGGACCGGCTGTGGAGCCTGGCCCTCAGTGCTCCGGACCTTCAGTACACGCCGCGCAGCTTGTTTGAAACAGCCGCTAAACCTGAAAGGCAAGTTAACATCGGCGTGATTCGCGACTCGGCTTTTCAGTTCTACTATCCGGAGAACCTTGAAGCCCTGGAGCGGTTAGGCGCGAAACTGGTCACCTTTTCGGCCCTGTCCATGAAAACCCTGCCCGAACTTGACGCACTCTATCTGGGCGGTGGTTTCCCCGAGACACACGCTGAAATTCTGGCCGGGAACGAGACTTTACGTAAAGAACTTTACCAGGCCGCCTTGGCCGGCCTGCCTGTTTACGCTGAGTGCGGCGGCTTGATGTATTTGGGCCGGGAATTGGTCTTAAATGAACGCACCTATCCCATGGCCGGGGTCTTTCCGGTGACATTCGGTGTCGAGCACCGGCCCCAGGGACACGGCTACACCATCCTTGAAGCCACAAAGCACAATTCATTCTATCCAGTCGGTCACCAACTTG
>CAZVRN010000461.1:0-1976 GCA_964629485.1 uncultured Thermodesulfobacteriota bacterium
TTTATCCCTCTTTAATATATTAAATGTTTCGAGGGCTTAAATTTTCGGACGACAATGAGTTAGATAAACCAACTTTTTGAGACGGCTTCTATTTTTTAGCCGATTTTCTCTTTATCTTCAGCTTTATAAGTTCCTGGGTCTCGGAAGAAACACCCAGATAATCCCGGGCCTGGCGGATCAGCTCCGCGCACCCCTGGGGATCCCTTCTGGCCACCATTCGTTTCAGGCTGCTCACCCGGGCCTCCCACGCTTCGACCGCTTCCAGGACTTTGGGATTTAGGGTCAGGATGGGAGCGATGAGGTCGGCGTCTTGCCGGAGGGTCCTTTCTATCTGAGGCTTAAGGTGCCTGAAGGAGCTCGTTGAAAATGTGTCCAGCTCTTCAGGATCCAGATGGCTGTCCTGTATGGCCAGAGCCAGGGCCAGGGTGCTCAGATGCGTTAACCCCTGCACAGCGGCCATAAGCCGGTCGTGACGTTCAGGCGGGATAACTTTAACCATGGCGCCCATCTCGGTAAAAAGCGCTTTCATCCGGTTGAGCCATTTTTCTCCCCGGCCGGGGCAAAGGACAATGCGCCGGCCTTTTATCGAGTCTTCTCTCGGCCCGAACAGGGGGTGCGCCCCGACCACCTCTGAACGGCTGTACCGGAGCATGGCCTCAACCGCTTCGGTTTTATTGGAAGTGAAATCCATGAGCAGGTTTTCCTTGGGCATATGCGGGCCCGCCTCGGCGATCACTTCCTCCGTCACGGTAATGGGTACGCTTACGATCACTACCTGACAGCGCTCGCACAGATCACGGGCGGATAAAGGAGTGCCTCGATCTGCCACCAGCACCTTCAGACCGAAATCCTCGAACCGGGTTTTAAACCAGTCTCCCATGCGGCCCTTCCCGCCAATGATGCCCACGGTGATGTTTTTCATGAAACCACCGCTTTCTGCCTACGCAGATGGTCGGCCAGAACCAGCCTGACCATGGCCCGGCAGACCGGCACGGCGCGGGGGATGGCCGAGACGTCATGACGGCCGCTTATGGAAATGGTGGCCGGTTTATTATCCATGTCAACAGTCTGCTGCTCTTTGGCGATGGAAGAGATTGGTTTAATCGCCGCCCGAAGGATAATCTCGTCCCCATTAGAAATGCCGCCCAGGATTCCCCCGGCCCGGTTGCTGGCAAAACCGTTCGGGGTGATCGGATCGTTGTTTTCCGAGCCCATGAGCCGGGCCGCTTCGATCCCGGCGCCTATCTCCACGGCCTTGACCGCGCCGATAGACATGAGCGCCTTGGCCAGGTCCGCATCGAGCTTGTCAAAGACGGGTTCCCCCAGGCCGGCCGGGCAGTTTTGAACACGCACCTCCACTATCCCGCCGATTGAATCTCCGGCTTCATGGGCCTGGGCTTGTTTGGCCCGCATTTCGGAAATAACGCCCGGGTCTGGGGAACGGAGCTCGTTTTTATCGACCTCGGACAGGTCAATGCAGCGGGCTCGAATTCCTCCCAGTTCCAGGGTGTAGGCCGTAACCTGAATTTTGTGCCGGTCCAGTACTGCTTGAGCCACCACGCCGCCGGCCACCCGGGCCAGGGTTTCCCTGGCTGAACTGCGGCCTCCGCCTCGATGGTCTCTCAAACCGTATTTTTTAAAATAGGTGATATCCGCGTGTCCGGGGCGAAAAAGTTTCCGGATGGAATCGTAAGCCTTGCTTTTAGCATCGCGATTGTAAACGATCATGGCGATAGGCGCCCCGGTCGTCACGTCATCCATTAGCCCGGAAAGTATCTGCACCTGATCCGGTTCCTGGCGCGAGCTGGAAAAAGGCGCCTGGCCCGGTTTGCGCTTGTCAAGCTCTTCCTGAACCATGGATTCGCAGAGAGCCAGGCCCGGCGGGCAGCCGTCCACGATCAACCCGATGGCCAACCCGTGCGATTCCCCGAAGGTGGTCAGGCGGAAAACCTGCCCGAATGTATTGCCAGCCATAA
>CAZVRN010000462.1:0-1970 GCA_964629485.1 uncultured Thermodesulfobacteriota bacterium
ATGATGAGGGCTATGTCATGTTTTGTCCAGCTGGCCGTCAACCGAAGCGGCAAAAGGTGACCGAGAAAGGCACGGCCATCGCTGTATTTGATTTAGCCTCTTGTCGAGCCTGTCAACGAGGGCCGCAATGTCCGGTCAAGCTTGGCAAACGTGACGCCCGCCTTCACTACAATGATAAGCAATACCGCTTGGCGGTCCGACGAGCTGCCGAGCAGAGTGAATCATTCACTCAAAGCTATCACTGGCGCGCCGGCGTCGAGGCGACCATGAGTGAATATGACCGGCTGACCGGCGTCAAAAAGTTGAGGGTTCGAGGCGGTCAGTCCGTGCGTTTCTGTGCCAAGATGAAGGCGACCGGCTTGAATTTGCTCCGAGCGGCCAGGGTCATGCTGGCGCGGGCAAGGGCCCGGGCCGCCGATACCGGGGTAACAGAACGATTTTGTGCTCTTTTTCAGGCCATCACGTGGCGTGAATACGTCCCCGTGGTGGTTTTCAGCGATGTGATCCTCCGTATAGAGGCTGTGCGGCTGCGGATCACTATATAATGGCGGCGTGACTTTTTACGGGCTCATCAATAATGGGAAATGAAGAAAAAACGCTTTTTAACTCCACGTCCCTGGTCGGTGTTTCCGATTTTTGCAGAAGGATTCGCGAACAAATACCGACCATGTCCGCTTCTGATTTGCCGGTCCTTATTCTGGGCGCGAGCGGCACCGGTAAGGACGTCATCGCACAAATGATTCATGCAGCCAGCAGGCGGGCCGACAAGCCCTATCTTTCTTTAAATTGTGCCACGCTGGGGACTCTGGCCGATTCGGAATTGTTCGGACATGTCACCGGTTCATTTACCGGTGCGACCCGGGGTACCCAGGGATATTTAGGTTCTGCTGATGGCGGTACATTGTTCCTTGACGAGGTGGGAGAACTGTCCTTGGAAATCCAGGCGAAATTACTCCGCTTTCTTGATAGCGGCGAGTATTCACGAGTTGGAGAGGCCACCCCACGATTTGCAGATATTCGGATTGTAGCCGCGACCAATCAGGATATAAAAAAATTGTGCCTGGAAAAGCGTTTTCGAGAAGACCTTTACTACAGACTTAGCGGGTTTGAAATAAAGACTACGCCTCTTGTGGAGAGAACTGAAGATATTCCTATATTAGTCCGGCATTTTATACGGATGTATGCTGAACATTACAACCAGGGTGAGCTTTTTATCACACCTGAGGCTATTGATGCTCTGGTTGCTCGGTCCTGGCCAGGCAATGTGCGCCAATTAAAATACACAGTTTTCAAGCTTTGCAATTTTGCCGATGGTGGCAGCATAACGCCCGAGCTAATCAGTGAAATTGATCATAAAACGGATGCCCCTTCCAACAAAACACACTCCCCGACACTGAATTGTAAACTGGATCAATACAAAATTGCTAAAGAAAAAGCGATTGCCGAATTCGACCGTCGTTATTTCACTACCCTGCTTAAAACGACCAAGGGAAATCTGAAAGAGAATCTCACCATATCAGGACTGCATAAAAAAAATTTCTATTTAAAAGTAAAGAAACTGGGCCTGAACCCAAAAGATTTTAAAAAGGAGCACAATGAATAGGTCGGCTAAAAGTGAATACTCCAGAGCTAGACACAAACAGGTGAACATGATTCCGACCTGAAAAAACGAACTGTTACACGGTTGCCTTTTTCATTGAAAACCAGCTCATCGGCAAGGGCAAGGGCGAGGGCTTAACTTCAGGTTGAATTCCTTTGAAACGGCATGATCTTCCATGCAGAAGACCATGACATCAGGGTTGAAAGCAATGCATTGTTCTTCTATGATTTCAAAATCTTTCGCTTCCTTGATATCAAAGCCCTGATCTTGAAGAATAGAGATGATTTGAATCCGTTTATCTTTGTTGTTTGCAAAAACCAGAATCCGGCCGGCCATCAGTAACTTTTTTTTTACCCATCGCGCATATTCC
>CAZVRN010000463.1:0-1969 GCA_964629485.1 uncultured Thermodesulfobacteriota bacterium
CTTGCAGTCAAAAGGTATTGTGCACTTGGAAGCGTCAATCTCTATGGTCGGATAGTGAGGGGCCGTCATGCCGTATTGCTCCTTGATTTTTCATGCATCATTTTCATTAATGACCTTGCCTTAAAACACGCCGCTAGAGCAGCCGTGTGCTGGTTTCAAAACATAATTGGCCATGCTCGAAAATGCAGTTCCCGCACATGCGGCAGTTCAGACAGCGCCTGGCTTCCTCCCTGGCCTGCCATTCCGTATAACCCAACGCGGGTTCGCTGAAAGACCTTACCGCATCCTTGGGAGACAGAGAAGGCATATCCCACCTGTCTTTCCGGGGCAGGAAAGCAGGCACCATCTCTTTCTTGATCGTGAAAACTTCCACCTTTTCCCCGGAAGGATTCCGGGCAAGCTCCTCCCCGTTCAAGTACCTGCTGATGGATTCAGCCGCCATATGCCCCGCGGCGATTGATTCCACCACGGTGCCCGGCGCTTTGACCAGGTCACCGGCCGCGAAAAGGCCGGGCACGCTGGTGCTCAGGTTTTCCGGGTTAATTTCTAAATCCTGGCCGAAAAGGCCGGGATCAGGGACCTGACCGATGGCGATGATGACCGTGTTAACGTCCATGAGGACTTCGGTTTTCGGGCCTTTTTTCAGGGTCCAGCTTATGCGGCCATCCTGGTCTTTCTTCACCTTTGCCACTTTTCTAAAAACGATCTGGTTAACCTTGCCCACGACGTTTCCGGCGAAACGCTGCGGCGCCAGGGACGTTTTGATCTGAACGCCCTCGCGCCGGGCTGTCTCGATTTCCCAGGGGAAAGCGGGCATCTTTGATTTTGATTCCAGGCAAGCCAGAATTACTTCACTGGCTCCGAGGCGGAGGGCCGTCCTGGCCGCGTCAATGGCCACGTTTCCGCCGCCGATAACAGCCACCGTGCCTTTTAAAAAGATCTTCTTCCCGAGCTTGACATCCCTGAGCAGCGTCAGGGCCTGCATCACTCCCTTGAGATCCGCGCCGGGGATGTTCAGTGAAGCGCTTTTCCAGGCGCCCGTTGCCAGGAGAATAGCCTTGAATCCCTGGTCCCGCAGTTCATCAAAGCCCAGGTCTTTGCCGATGCGGATGTTTGTCTTGATATTCACACCCAGGGCCTTGATATAATCCACTTCGGCCTGGACGATCTTCTGCGGCAAAACAAACTCGGGAATTCCGGCCGCGAGCATTCCGCCGGCCACGGGGAGCGCCTCGTAAACATTGACGCCATAGCCTTTCTTAACCAGGTCATGGGCCGCTGTCAGGCCTGCCGGTCCTGACCCGACGATAGCCACACGCTCTGACCTGGTTCGTTCGACCTGTTTGGGCAGGCCGTTATTCTTCAGCTCATACTCGCCGATAAAACGCTTGATCCATTCAATAGCCACCGGCTTGTCGACCAGCGCCCTGTTACAGGCTTCCTCGCATGGATGATGGCAGACACGGCCGCAGATGGAAGGGAAAGGATTGGTTTCCCTTATGACATCAAGAGCTTCTTTAACCTGGCCCTGGGCCAGGGCCATAATGTAACTGGGGATGTCCATGTGAATCGGACAGGCTTCCTCGCAAGGCGACACCTTGCTTACCAAAGGCCAGCACTTTTCTCCATGAATCTGAGAAAGGACCTCTAACCCGCTGCGAATATATCCGATACCCAATGCTATGCTCCTTAATTTCAGGGTTTATTCAGGGCCCGCACTTTTTAAATAAACGCTATTTGACTGTTTAACTTTTGTATTGCTGTCGTCCGCTATTTTGGTCGGTATCATATCTCCTTCTAAACGGGCTGTCAAGCGCAACCGAAAACCCTGTAGCTAGTACATAATGTGTCCGGTCATTTTAGTAAATGAAGTGTCCGCTTTTTGCGGCGGCGCATCACCAATAACTGGGGCGAAATTGGATAACTATGAAAAACTACAAACCGGACACTTCACTTGTCAAAATAAACC
>CAZVRN010000464.1:0-348 GCA_964629485.1 uncultured Thermodesulfobacteriota bacterium
ATTGGACAAATGTTTTTAGCAAATGATCCTTTTTTTCTTATTAAAACAGTAGATTCTGTCATGAGAGGCACCTGAACTTGACAATTCAATCCCGGGCCTCCCCAAAACCGGTAATTTTACTAACCGGGCTTTTAAGAGGTCTTGTGCTGGAAAAATCAGGAGGACACCAATGAAGCTCACCTTAAAAGAAAGGCTTTTTCTCGTGAACCAGTTCAAAATCTTGGAAGCCCTGTACCCCGGCGAAGTCCGCGACGTCATCGGTCTTCTTGCGCACCTCCCGCCGGCCCATTCCCAGCATGGCGCCGTTCAGGTGGATGTTCTCGCGTCCGGTCAGTTCGGCCTGCAATC
>CAZVRN010000464.1:358-1962 GCA_964629485.1 uncultured Thermodesulfobacteriota bacterium
CGAATGCGGATATACTTTACAATACGACTGGATGACTGAATGGTTCAGCGAGGAACTGCCAGAGGCAAAATGCCGGGAAGTATGGGATATATTAGAAATGTACCGATCGCTCAAGTTTTCTTATGAC
The DNA here is from genome assembly GCA_964629485.1 of uncultured Thermodesulfobacteriota bacterium. Lineage (GTDB taxonomy): Bacteria > Desulfobacterota > Desulfarculia > Adiutricales > JAFDHD01 > JAFDHD01. The sequence continues at coordinate 486 of CAZVRN010000464.1, forward strand.
AGCCTTGCGGACAAGGCAGAAATAAGCAAGGAACAGGTTCGTTTTCAGGGTTTTGACGGTAACGGCGAAAGCCAGTTAATGGGGTATGTCAACTATATTATCAATGACTTGGGGCGTTATAAGGAATTGAGTGATAATGACTTGAACGCAGGCAAGCCCCGCCTGGAGCTCTACCGTAAAATGTTAAGCAGGTGGGCAAAGTGTAAAGACAAAAGCAAGCTGAGCAAAAACGACCTCCTGAAGATAGTTTCCGCCGAGTCGTGAGCCTTGGACCTTTGCTCCCGAACATTCCTTAAGGAAGCCGGGTCAATTCATCGTTCTGCCTTTAGCTAGCCTTTCTGAAGTTGCTGCCTGAGCATGGTTTTGAGGACCTTGCCGGGGCCGCTGACCGGAATGCGCTCCGTGAAGATGACTTCGCGAATTTTTTTATAAGCGGCGACCTGGGAATTGGTGTATTCCATGATTTCCGTCTCGGTGGCTTTCATATTTTCTTTAAGCTCGACAAAAGCCACGGGCACTTCTCCGGCTTTTTCATCCGGCTTTCCGACCACGGCGCACTGGCTCACCGCCGGGTGTTCAAAGATAACCTCCTCGATTTCCCGGGGATAAACATTATAACCCTTGTAAATGATCATGTCCTTTTTCCGGCCGGTAATATAGAAATAACCGTCTTCGTCTTCCCGGCCGATATCTCCGGTCAGGAGCCAGCCGTTTTTAAGCACGTTGGCTGTTTCATCTGGTTTGCCCAGGTAGCCTGCCATGACCTGTGGGCCCTTTATGCAGATCTCCCCTTCCCGGCCGGGAGGCAGGTCTTTGCCGGTGGCCAGGTCAATAACCTTAAGTTCCGTGTCAAAGGTGGGGAGGCCGACCGAGCCGAACCGGAAAGTTGAACGGTCCGGCGGATTGGCCGTGGCGCCCATGGTGCATTCGGTCAGGCCGTAAGCTTCACAAACCACTCCGGAAAAGGCTTTCAGCATTTTTTCGAGCACGGGCAAAGGAAGCGGGGCTGCGCCGGAGGCGGCAAACTTGACACAAGAAAGATCGTAGGAAGTGAAATCCGGATGATTGACCAAGGGTATGTACAATTGAGGCGCGCCGCCCAGGATGGTCACCTGGTATTTAACCACGGCCTCGAGGTATTCCTTGGGGTCGAACCGCTTAAAGACAACCATGGTCGTCCCGGTGTAAACCATGTTGTTTAAATATCGAATTGTGCCCAAGGCATGATACCACGGCGAGACCACGAGCGCGGTTTCACCATCCTGAACCGTAAGGCGGTCCTTGACCGGATCGACTCCAGGAGGAAAGACCATATTGAGTACACCGTCCTTGAATTCCACCTCTGCGCCGTTGAGCCAGTGGGCGACTTGGATTGAATTGGCCACGACATTGGCATGAGACAGCATCACTCCCTTGGGAAAGCCGGTCGTGCCGCCGGTGTAGGAGTTGCTGCCCGAGAGGGTGAGTTGTTCATCAC
>CAZVRN010000465.1:0-1936 GCA_964629485.1 uncultured Thermodesulfobacteriota bacterium
GAAGGCATGGTAGTGGTTAGTAAGGCCGACATGCCCAGAATTTGAGGCTGTTCCTGCCGGACCGAATCCACGAAAGCCTCGATTGAAACATCGGTCCCCAGGTCTACGACCTCGAAACCTGCTCCTTCCAGCATCATGCCCACCAGGTTCTTGCCGATGTCGTGCAGATCACCTTTAACCGTTCCGATTATCACTTTTCCCACGGGTTCCACCCCGGTTTCAGCTAATAACGGCCTCAAAAGCGCGATCCCGGTTTTCATGGCCCGGGCGGCTATAAGCATTTCAGGGACAAAAAAATCACCGGCTTCAAACCGTTTACCCACTTCATCCATAGCGGAAATGAGCGCTTCTTTCAAAATAACCTCAGGCGCCACCTGCCCCTCCAGGGCCTGCCTGACTCCATCTTCTACTGCGGGAGCATTGCCTTCAATTACCCATTGGCGGACTGTGCCCAGGTCCATTTATTCTGCCTCCTGTATACCACTCAGCTTATGCACATCGTTAAAATAATAAAAATCAACTATTAACATAACTCATCGCTAAAATCCACCTGATTTATCAGAGAAATTGGAAGAAGGAACAAACATCGTACCCCCCTGGTCAAGGTCTGGGTGTTGGGCCAAGCATCTTTACGATATCCCTGAATATTGGCCCCAAATGAAGCGATTGAGATTGCCTCGTTACCAGTATACGGCCCGGGACGTCGTTTCTGGAACTCAGTTTTTAGGGTTTGGCCAAGAATGCTCCCTCCAATACGCCACCCTCTTTGCTGATATCCTTATCCGGCACTTAAAAATGTGTGACGTAAACCTCTTTGGCTCCCGGTTCCAAACCGATAATGGCTCAGAATTCATCGGCTCATGGCAGGCTAAACAAGATAGTTCTTTCACCCGTACTGTTGAATCCATGGCCGGCCTTACCCATCACACTATTCCTCCACGGGCTTATACTTACCAGGCCGATGTTGAAACGGTACATCGTCTTATCAAAGATGAGTTCTTTCGTGTGGAAACATTTCAGTCAAAAAATGATTTCCTCGTAAAAATAACTACTTACCTGCTCTGGACCTCGATTACCTATGGCAAAAAAAGATGGCTCCTAATTCTTCAGAGGGGTACGATGTTGTTACCTATCCCTGTATTAATACCGTTTAACTATCTTACCGAAACCCAGGATCTGGTTATATGTCCTCATATTCGCTTCGACGACCTGTTTCACGGCCAGCTTGTGCCACGGGTCAAAAGACGACTGGGATTCGAATTGGACCCAGCCCGTGCCTTGATAGGCCTTGGTCACCGTAATGTTGGAAGGCACCTCAACCAGTTCGGCCACGCTCGGCACCGCGTTTTTCTCAGGGCTGGGAATAACCCTGAGACTGATGGAGCCGCCTCCCTCGGGCTGCTCTGTTTCCACTTCCCGTTCCGGTCTGAAGCCTATGGTCACGATCCGGTTTCCGGTGGGGCGCTCCATGGTCCCGATGATCATGTCCTCATCAGTTCCGATATCGATATCCGCCATCTTTTTGGGAAATCCCCAGACCTCACGCCCGGCGGCCAGGGGGGCTAAGGTGTTCACCACGATATACGGGATGTAAAACCTCTCTTGTCCCTCAAAGAGGCAGGGCAGGCCCAAAATGATCTCCTCATACGGTCCTAACGTACTTTCCGGGTATTGGATAAGCAGGATGGTGGCCAGCACCGGGCTGGGCAACTCCAGTCCCTCGGGCAGAATATCCATGGCCGCTTCTTCATCCGTCACGTAGGTAATGCCGATGGCTTCCACGTTATAGTAGTAAATAGGCGGGGCCGCATAAAGCGGCGCGTGTGCGGGCATGTTGTGTCCAAACTTGTCCTTGGTCAAACGGCCTTTAAAAGACATAAAAAATTCCCCCCCTCAGCGAACCCTAACTGGCGCAGCTTCCTGTATACGCGCTGAA
>CAZVRN010000466.1:0-1925 GCA_964629485.1 uncultured Thermodesulfobacteriota bacterium
AATATTCGAGGATTTAATTTCCCGCCTGACAATGGGTTAAGCTAAGGGATAAAGTTCTTAAGAGGTTTCAACTAGCAATTCGCAAGCTTTGGCCATCTTTGTCCCGTTCGTTTTTTGGTCTAATCATATTCTTGGTTCAAGAAATCAACCAAGCCCTGAACTGCTGTGGCCGATTTTTTCAATGCTTCTTTCTCTGCCGGTTGGAGTTTAAGTTCGATTATCTCTTCCACACCGTTTTGCCCGAGCTTAACCGGAACTCCCATGAAAAGATCGTTGATGCCATATTCTCCCTTCAGCAGGACAGAGCAGGGAAGAATCATTTTCCGATCCAAAAGAATGGCCTCAGCCATTTGGGCTGCGGCTGAAGCTGGAGCATAGTAGGCAGACCCGGTTTTAAGCAGTCCCACAATTTCAGCGCCGCCCTGACGCGTTCGGGCGATGATTTCCTCAAGGCGTTTGTCCGAAATTAATTCGGTAACCGGGACGCCGGCCACAGTTGTAAAACGGGGCAGGGGAACCATGGTGTCGCCGTGACCGCCCAATACCAGTGCCTGGATGTTTTCCACCGAAACCTTGAGTTCTGCGGCGATAAAGGATCGAAAACGCGCAGAATCGAGTACACCGGCCATACCAATAATACGCCGTCGGTCAAAACCGCTGTACTTATAAGCAACGTGACACATGGCGTCAAGCGGATTGCTGATTACTATCAGAATCGCTTGAGGTGAAACTCTGGCTACCTCGCTGACCACGTCCCGAACGATTTTCATGTTTGTTTTGATCAAATCATCCCGGCTCATACCGGGTTTTCGGGGAATCCCCGCGGTGATAATGACAAGATCGGAATTTTCAGATGCGTGGTAGTCATTGGTTCCAGTAATTAAAAAATCATGTCTCTCGATTGGGGCGGCTTCCTGGAGATCAAGTGCCTTACCCTGTGGCATTCCCTCGATGATATCAATCAGGAAAACATCACCTAAACCGTGTTCCGCTATTCTCTGGGCCGTGGTGGACCCCACATTGCCAGCCCCAATAATTGTAATTTTTTTTCGCAATTTCCTTCTCCTTAATTTTTTCTTATGATATGTTACATGCCTATTGAATATAGCTCGCTCATTTTATTTTGGAAAGGAAAAGTATCAATGCCGATCACAACGGTATATAAAACTGATTTTGAAGGCCTGACCCTTAAGGAAAGAGGCAAGGTCAGGGATATATATGATCTGGGATCAGAGCTTTTGATTGTAGCTACGGATCGCATTTCGGCTTTTGATGTGGTAATGGCTGAACCCATCCCGGGCAAGGGCCGGATCCTGAATACTATCTCGGCTTTTTGGTTTGACGCATTGAAAGAGATTATCCCCAATCACTTAATCAGTATTGATCCTGCTGAATTTCCATCTGAATGTCAACCCTATGTCGAAGAACTGACCGGTCGAAGTATGTTGGTTAAAAAGGCAGAACCACTGGCCCTTGAATGCATTGTTCGAGGATACCTGGCCGGGTCCGGATATCAGGATTATTTAAAAACCGGCAAGATTTGCGGTCATGCGCTTCCACCTGGTCTCAGAGAAGCCTCACGACTGGATGAACCTATATTTACCCCTTCGACCAAGGCCGAGCGAGGAATTCACGATGAAAACATTACCATGGAAAGGGCCAGAGAAATTGTTGGCCCTGAACTGGCGGATGAGGCGGCTCGGATCAGCTTGGCCCTGTATAAAAGGGCCAGGGAAATAGCAGAAGCCAAAGGCATCATTATCGCTGACACCAAATTTGAATTTGGTATCTATAATGGCCGGCTTATTTTAATTGACGAAGTTCTTACACCGGATTCTTCCCGCTTCTGGTCAATGGAATCATATCAGCCCGGCCGGCCCCAGCCTAGTTTTGACAAGCAGTACCTTAGAGATTATCTATTAACC
>CAZVRN010000467.1:0-1900 GCA_964629485.1 uncultured Thermodesulfobacteriota bacterium
GACCACCGCACCCGGAGTTAATTGGGACAATCCGGATGAACCCGAGGCATGCCTGGTGAACATCTCGTGCATGAACAAAGCGCCCTCGGGATTGGTGACATTGAACCCCGGCGGAATGTCCTCGGATTCCGCGAACCGGATTACAATACTGTTCGCGCCCATCGAGCGCAGGCCGGTCAGATTCTGCCCTACGTAGGCGTGTTTGCCTTCCATGATCACGGCACGAGCCAGTATCTCGACCGCTGTTCTGCCTCCCTGCCGGGCGATGCTGAAAATGGGAAATTCATGAATCCCGCCCTTGATAAAGAAATCGTTCAGGCTCGACATAATGTTTACTTTATTGATCATAACAATCCTTCCTTTTTCACCTGTTTTTTTAAGAATTTTTCTTGGATATTGTTAAGGTCTCAAGGTTCATTGAGACCTCTGCAAAACTTCGTCCTTTAGCCGAACTCATGCACACCGCTTCGCTGACGCTGCAGGGCTACATGAGCACCGCTTCGCTGACGCTGCAGCGGCCTAGGTCAGGCTCAAAATTAAGTCCTCGAAATACCAGGTAATATTCCTGCGGGTTAATTTTTCGCCTTCCGCGATTTCGCCAAAATTACTGGTTTTGCAAAGGTCTCTCATTTGTATTATTTCCGGTCCACCGGTTCCAAAGTAAGTTTCATGCCTTTTTTTTGATCCTGCCGGAGAACAATGTTGACTAACCAGAGCTCGTCATCCGTTTGCGGAAAATCATCACGAAAATGGGCGCCACGGCTTTCTTCCCTCTCGCGGGCTGAACTAAGAACCATTTCAGCCGCGATTAATTGATTCCGGAAAGAGATTCGGGGCCATAATTCGTGAGGGGATGGAGGCGCCAGACCTTGGAGAGTGTCCTTCAAGCCTTGAACCCGGCTCAGGCCGTCATTAAGTGTGTCCAAGGTACGGACCGACCGGGCTGGCACATTCCCCCATTATCGATTGCAGTTCCTTCTCCAGCTCCGGCAGTCGTGCTTCCGAACCTTCTGCCCCAGATCCCGTCCCAAGGGATTTTTTCATTTCCTCCATAGCTTGTTCGATCATGCCCGGTTCAGGCGGGCGCGCCTTTGGATATTTTTCGGCGAATCGGGCGGCCAGGCCGCCAGCCAGAGCGCCAAACACAAATGCTTCGGCAAGAGCATTACCCCCCAGCCGGTTGGCGCCGTGTACCCCGCCCATGACTTCCCCGGCTGCGTAAAATCCTTCGAGTGGGGTTTTGAGATCGTTTTCGACATCAATGCCGCCCATGAAAAAATGAGCGGCGGGTTGAACCTTCACGATCTCTTTTCCAAAATCCTTTATATGGCTGAGCTCATCGGAGGAAAAATTACTCAGATCAAGATACACAAAACCGTCTTTATCCTTATTATTTTGTAATTCCTGCGCAACCAGGCGCGTGATAAGATCACGGGTGAAGACTGATGCCCCGCTTGAAGCAAAAATATCCTCCCCCCTGGCGTTTCTCAGCACGGCTCCTTTCAGCAAAAATACTTCCACGGGCGGCAGTCGGCGAGGCATACCAGGCCCTGGCCGGGGTACCGCCACAAACTGTACAAACTCCATATCGCGTAAAGCAAGCCCAGCTTCAAAGGCCAGCACATAACCTTCCCCCAACGCAGAAGGCACATTGGTGCTTACCGGATAAAGGGCCCCGCCGCCTCCAACAGCCAATACAACGGACCTGGCTGACACGGTTGACCATTCCCCCTGCTGATCGATCGCCAATACTCCGCTGATGCAGCCGTCTCTGGTCAGGAGCCGAACCACTCTCAGCCCTTCCAGTCTGGTCACCTTTAAATTATCTAAATGTTTGACCAAAGGATTTATCAGGGCCAAACCGCTGTTTGTGCCCGTAGTCAACCTTCTAGCTACTGAA
>CAZVRN010000468.1:0-1896 GCA_964629485.1 uncultured Thermodesulfobacteriota bacterium
TTTCTGCTCATGAAAAATTTTGGAATTCCCCTGGTCTCCACAATTCACCATCCCCTTTCCATTGACCGGGAAGTCTGGTTTGAACAGACACATTCATTTAAGTCAAAGATCAAACGGTTGCTTTATTACCCTTTGGTCATGCAGCGGATTGTGGCCAATCGCTTAGACGGAATCATCACGGTTTCCAAGGATTCGGCCACCCAGATCCAGAAAGCCTTTGGAGTGCAGGCCGAAAAAATTCGAGTCGTTTACAACGGCTTGGACGCTTCAATCTTTCGCCCCATCTACGAAGTAAAGAAGGTTCCTAAAAGAATCATATTCGTTGGCAATGTGGCTGATCCAAAGAAAGGCATCGAATATGTGCTCCAGGCCATGTCCCTCCTGGACCCGGAAATCCATCTGGTTATTGTAAACGGCGGAACCCCGCCGCGAATTTCGAGTCAAGACATGATCCAGCATTACGGCTTGGGAGACCGCGTCCATATCACCGGACAGGTCGACCAGGAAGAGTTGGTCAGGTGGTATTCTTCGGCACAACTGGCCGTGGTGCCTTCTCTTTATGAAGGTTTTGGATTCCCCGCCGCTGAAGCCATGGCCTGCGAGCTGCCTGTCGTGGCCACGACCGCCGGGGCTTTGCCTGAGGTGGTTGGACCCTCGGAAAAGACAGGCTGCCTGGTTCCGCCCAGGAACTCGGAGCGCCTGGCTGAAGCCATTAATAATCTGCTTAATGATCCTCACAGGTGCCATGAAATGGGTCGGGCTGCCCGTCAGAGGATCCTTGATGTTTTCAGCTGGGACAAGGCCGCCAGGCAGTTGGAGCAGATTTACCGCGAGGTCGTGAGTGCTTACCATTGATCTGAAGAAATTCCAACCACAAAAGGGTGATCTGATCCTGGACGCTGGTTGCGGTGAGGGCCGGCATACATTTGCCTTGAACCGGGCCGGATGCACAGTTTTCGCTCTGGACTTTGACCATCAATGCGTTGCAAAGTCTCAGTATGTTTTCAGAGAGATGGTCAAACAGGGCACGGCAAACGGGCCGGCCCTGTTTCTACAGGGTGACACCCTTCAGTTGCCTTTCAGGGATGCGACGTTCGACCGGATTATCTGCGCCGAGGTTATGGAGCACATACCTGATGACCGAAGAGTGGTCGCCGAACTTTTCCGGGTGCTCAAGCCCGGCGGCGTGCTGGCGGTGACAGTGCCCACGCCTTTTACAGAACATATTTACAAGCATCTCTCCTGGAAATATTTCCATACACCGGGGGGGCACATCAGGATCTACCAGCCCAAGCAGCTCTTTAATTTGCTTACTTCAGGCGGGCTCAGGATATACGCTATCACTTTCGCCCATGCTTTTCACAGCTTTTATTGGGTCTTGAGATGCCTTTCGGGGCTGGATAATGAAGAGGCTGGCCTTCCCAAGCTCTATCACCGGTTTCTTCACAGGGTCGTCTTGGACAACAGGCTCAAGCGCTGGGAAAAATCCTGCAATCACCTTTTTCCTAAAAGCATGGTTGTCTATACCCAAAAGCCTTACTAGACATTCAAGACAGGGACAGGTCCGCAGACTTCATATCATAATGAGAAATTTATCCCCTGAAAGCTCGTACACTTAGCTTGCTGAAAAGCCTTGCCCTGCATTAGGTTTTATGCTATCAGCATATTCAAATGATTGCTGTTCTGAGGGAGTCGTGTGCATGAATTATTCTAATTTTTCAAAGAGGCCGGATGACATCACCGACGAGATGTTAGCCAAGGTTGATGAGATAATCCTTCGCCTGAAGGGCGCTCCGGGATCCCTTATTCCCGCCCTTCAAGAGACCCAGGAAGTCTGTGGTTATTTACCCGTTTTCATTCAAGAGTATCTCGCCGAGGGGCTTGGCGTTCCCGGGA
>CAZVRN010000469.1:0-1887 GCA_964629485.1 uncultured Thermodesulfobacteriota bacterium
TAATTCGTGAGGCTCTCCTTCTAAAATCTGCCCTCCTTCTTTTGGGGCAGGGGTGAAAATCTTAACTACTTGGGTGGGGGAACCTTTCAATCCAATACAATTGCTATCAGTATTTAAATCCTTAGCTGACCAGGCAGGAATTTCTATTTTTTTAGCCCGCATCTTTCCTTTTAAAGAAGGCAGGCGTGGTTCATTAATTTCCTTAACCACGGTAATCAAAGCAGGGAGATTGACTTCGACCACGTCGTAACCGTCGTCCATCAATCTTTCCACGACCATACTCCGGGATTTTAGATCCAGGCTTACTATGCGCCGAACAAAAGTAACATAGGGGAGGTCAAGCTGCTCGGCCAACCCCGGGCCAACCTGAGCGGTGTCTCCATCAATGGCCTGTTTACCGCAAATAATCAAATCAAAATCCCCCAACTTTCGAATGCCTTTTGAAAGGGTATATGCCGTAGCCCAAGTATCGGCGCCGGCAAAAGCGCGGTCTGAAAAGAGGACCGCCTCATCCACCCCGTAGCTGACAACCTCACGCAGGGCCTCCTTGGCCTGAGGGGGACCCATGGAGACCGCCCGGACAGTGCCTCCCCATTCATCTTTCAACATAAGCGCGGCTTCAACTGCATACATGTCAAAGGGGTTGACAATACTCTCCACACCTTCACGTTTCAAAGTATTGGTCAGGGGGTCCAGCTTTATATCTTTAGTGTCTGGAACCTGTTTAACGCATACTATAATATGCACTTGATAATACTACCTTTTTTTCTTTCTTGAACTGAATTGCTTATTCAGTTCCTGCCCGATGATATTTCGTTGAATCTGATTGGTGCCTTCGAATATCTGAAGAATTTTGGCATCTCGCATCATCTTTTCCACAGGATACTCCCGCATATAGCCATGACCGCCAAAAATTTGAACAGCGTCGGTTGTAACCTGCATCGCCGTATCACTCGAGAAAAGCTTGGCCATGGCTGAAACCTTGGATACGTCTTTAGCCCCGCTATCAAGATATTTAGCAACAGCGTAAACAAGGGCCCGGCTGGCCTCGATTTTTGTAGCCATGTCCGCGAGAATATGCTGAACCGCCTGCTGAGCGATGATAGGTCTGCCAAACTGGATTCTGGTTTGAGCAAACTCAACGGCCGCCTCCAGTGCTCCCTGACTCAACCCAACGCCGAGAATACCCACTCCAGGCCGGGATAAATCAAACGCTTTCATGGCGATAATAAAACCCATGCCTTCACGACCGATCAACCGATCAGCAGGAATCCGGCAGTCATTGAAAATAAGCTCTCCCGTAACCGAAGTGCGGATACCCATCTTTTTTTCTTTTTTGCCGAAATCGAAACCTGGATCACCCTTCTCCACGATAAAAAAACTGGCTCCGCGGGCTCCCTTGCTGCGGTCGGTAATAGCGATAACGCAGTATATTTCCGCTATACCGGCATTGGTTATCCATTGTTTTGTACCGTTCAAAACGTATTCATTACCTTCGCGTACGGCCGTGGTTTGGATACCGCTCACATCGGAACCGGCGGTAGATTCTGTCAAGGCAAAGGCCGTGAGTTTCTTCCCGCTGGCCACATGCGGCAGGTACTTCTGCTTCTGTTTCTCAGAACCATAAAGTAAAATGGGCGTGGCCCCCAGACCTCCCGAGGCCACGGTCACAGCGGTGCCGCAACAGATTCGCGCCACTTGTTCCGTGGCCAGAACCTGCTCAAACACACCCATCCCCATACCGCCGTATTCCTCTGGAATATTGAGCCCCATCAAATCGGAATCGGCAAAATGTTTCAAAATCTCATGGGAAAATTCTTCCTTCTCGTCCAGCTCGGCCCGGACAGGAAGTACCTTTTCCTCGGAAATTTGACGGGCGAGATCCTG
>CAZVRN010000470.1:0-1847 GCA_964629485.1 uncultured Thermodesulfobacteriota bacterium
CCACTAAAAAACGCAAACCACAAACTCACATAAAACCAATCGCGGATTTTGGGTACACTGCAAGTCTTGACACTAAACCCAGGAGCATATATGCTTATTGACCACGTGGGCAGGCTCAAACACCAACCATATATTATCCCAAAGAGGTTTGATACCTATTATGTCAAAAATAGCCTTTATTTTCCCGGGCCAGGGTTCCCAGTTCCTGGGGATGGGACAGGACTTCTATGAAGCTCATGCCTGGGCCAGAGAAATCTTTGATCTGGCTGATGAGGTAACTGGGAAAGCTATTTCCAGATTATGCTTCGAGGGCCCGCTCGAAGAGTTGACCCTGACCGTCAATTTACAACCCGCGCTGACGGCGGTGAACCTGATCTGCTTCAAGTCCCTGGCCGAAAAAGGCGTCACCCCTGACGCCGTGGCCGGACATTCTGCCGGCGAATATTCCGCGCTGGCCGCAGCCGGAATAATTTCCATGTCCGATGCTTTTAAACTGGTGAACAAGCGAGGCGAGCTGATGCAGAGGGAAGCGGAAAAGCGGCCCGGCGCCATGCAGGCCATTATCGGCCTTGAGCCCGGCCAGGTTGAGGAAATAACGGAACTGGCCAGGGCGCACGGGCAGGTGGTGGTGGCGAACTACAATACTCCTCAGCAGACAGTCATTACCGGGGAGGCCGTGGCCGTGGCCGTCGCGGCGAAATTTGCCGATACCAAGGGCGCCCGGGTGGTGCCTCTTGCGGTTTCCGGCGCCTGGCACAGTCCGCTCATGGAGCAGGCGGCTGAGGATTTTGCCGATGTCATAATGGAGACCGAATTTTCAGAGCCCATATGCGACATTTACCTGAACGTGACCGCACAGAAGGAAACCGACCCCGATCAGATCAAGTCGATCATGACCCGGCAGATCATTTCGCCGGTTAAGTGGTTTGAAATCATCGAGAACATGATGGCTGACGGGATGACACGGTTTGTGGAAGTCGGTCCGAAAAAAGTTTTGACCGGTCTCAACCGAAAGATCGTGCCCAAAGGTGGGACAGTGACAACCGTGAACATTGAGAACATGCCTGGTTTGGAAAAGGCGTTAGAAAAGCTGGAGAAGTGAAAAAAATGCCAGTTGCAGCAGTTGACCGCGAGGTGAAAGTAATTTTCAGGGAAGACAGGTGCAAGGGCTGCGGGCTCTGCGCCACGGCCTGCCCGCGCAAGCTGATTGTCGTCAGCACGAGGCTCAATAACCAGGGATATCCCGTGGCGGAACTCACGGACCCGGAAAAATGCAACGGCTGCGCGCTCTGCGCTGAGATGTGCCCTGACGTGGTGATAGAGGTATGGCGCTAGTGGAAAAAAGTCAAAAAAGAATGTTGGTAAAAGGCAATGAAGCCGTGGCCATGGGGGCTATCGAGGCGGGGTGCCGTTTTTATTTCGGTTATCCCATCACGCCCCAGAATGAGATCCCGGAATACATGTCCGCTCACCTGCCGGAAAAAGGCGGGACTTTTATTCAGGCGGAAAGCGAGATCGCCTCGATCAATATGCTGCTCGGAGCGAGCGCCACCGGGGCCCGGGCCATGACTTCTTCTTCCTCTCCCGGGATCTCCCTCAAGCAGGAGGGCTTGAGTTACATGGCGGGCAGCGAGTTGCCCGGCGTGGTGGTCAACATGAGCCGCAGCGGGCCCGGGCTGGGTGGAATTTCTCCTTCCCAGGGAGATTATTTCCAGGCCACCCGCGGCGGAGGGCACGGTGATTACCGTGTCTTTGTCCTGGCCCCGGACTCGGTCCAGGAATGTTATGACCTGACCATGCTGGCCTTTGACATGGCCGACAAGTACAGGAACCCGGCCATGGTCCTG
>CAZVRN010000471.1:0-1847 GCA_964629485.1 uncultured Thermodesulfobacteriota bacterium
GCTCGTGAGTGATTGACGAGATGAAATCTCCCTGAAGCCGGTTGAGCCTGGCTTCCCGGGCCTGATACACAAAAAGGAAGGTGATCCCCAGGAGGATCACGAGCAGCAGGGTGGACCCTCCCACCAAGACCAGCCAGCCTCCGCTAATGTCTCGGAGGCCAAACTGCCTGGTCAGGGCCGCTATACGGAGCTCGTTACGGATGTACCAAGTTATCCATAGAGCAAGAAATAAAAACCAGACTACCTGGAGCACGACAAAAATCAAAACCGGATGAAAAAGTTTTTTAAACATATTCTATGACCGAACCCGCCACGAGAGTGTTTTGTTTTTACATTACTTTAACATTCAAAAGTACTTGAGTGTGCTATAAAGAAAAATAAGCTTATTATGAAAATATTTAAACATTCACAGCCAAGTTTAGCATATTTATGGAAGGAAAAGTTATGAAAGTACTATTAGTTTATCCAAAGATAGGGGAAACTTTCTGGAGTTTTTCAAATGTTCTCAGTTTTGTCCGCCGTAAAGCGGCCATGCCGCCTCTCGGACTGCTTACCGTCGCCGCCCTTGCCCCCCAGGACTGGGATTTTCGCCTGAGAGACCTGAATGTGACCAAGCTGAAGGACAGCGACATCAAGTGGGCTGATATGGTTTTTATCAGCGCCATGCTCATTCAGCGTGACGCAACCGAAGAAGTTATCCGCCGCGTTAAGGACATTGGCCGCCCCATAGTGGCAGGCGGCCCTCTATTTACCAGCCAACCTGATGAATTTGACCAGGTGGATCACCTTGTGCTTGGTGAAGCGGAAGACACTTTGCCACGATTCGTCGCCGATCTAAAAGCCGGTCGGCCGGCTCGAATTTATCAACCTGAATCAGAAAAGCCAAGTTTGAAAAGCACTCCCCCGCCCCGCTGGGACCTTATAGAAAAGATGAGAGATTACCAAACCATGCCCATACAGTTCTCGCGGGGCTGTCCGTTTGAGTGCGAATTCTGTGACATCACCCTTCTCTTTGGCCGCAAGCCAAGAACCAAGAGCCCGGCCCAAATGATTAAAGAACTTGAAGATCTTCATCAGGCGGGCTGGCGGGGTTCCATCTTTGTAGTTGATGACAACTTTATCGGACCCAAAAAAGAAACCATGAAATTCCTGACAGCATTGACAGAGTGGTCTGAGAAGCGCGGTCAACCTTACACCTTTATGACAGAGGCTTCTGTCAATCTTGCTGATGATCAGGAACTCATGGACTTGATGACCGCGGCCGGGTTTGACAGCGTTTTTCTGGGAATAGAAACCCCGGAAGAAGAGTCGCTGGCAGAAGCGGGTAAAAAACAGAACCAGCACCGGGACCTGCTCAAGATAATTCGGAAGCTTCAGAGGAACGGTCTACAGGTTACCGGCGGGTTTATCATCGGATTCGATAACGATCCGCCGGATATTTTTGAAAGGCAAATTCGCTTTATCCAGGAAAGCGGTGTCGTGACGGCCATGGTCGGCCTGCTTTCAGCCCTGCCGGGCACCAAGCTGTACAAACGCTTGATGCGAGAAGGACGAATCGTATCCAAGAGTTCAGGCAACAATTGTGAAAGCGGGGCTTTAAATTTTATTCCCGCCATGGACAGGGAAAGGCTGCTGGCGGGCTACCGCCGCGTAGTCGAAACCATATATGAACCCCGCGTTTACTACGAAAGAATTCGTATTTTTCTCAATAACTACCGCCCCAAGAAGAAGCACCGTATAACACCTAATCATATCTATGCTTTTTTCATGGCTCTGTGGTATTTAGGCCTGAGGGATCAAAAACACACCAAACGTTACTTCTGGCGGCTGGTTTTCCATACCTTACG
>CAZVRN010000472.1:0-1836 GCA_964629485.1 uncultured Thermodesulfobacteriota bacterium
ATTCCCTGGATGTATTTTTCGGCCTCTTTGGTAATTAGTTTTTTGGCATCACCGTATCGTACGCCTGCCAGCGGGATAACGCCAAGTCTTGGGAGTGTGATTGTGCCATCAGGGTGTATGGTCCCGTCGAATTGAATATCTACATCAGAACCCCAGATATTCACTCTGAGCTTGTCGCCCGGGCCAAGGATGTAATCCGGGGATACGACCATATTTTTTGAAGGTAAAAAACTTTCAGGCCGAAACAATTCGTAACCGAACTGAACGAAATACTTCTCTATAAGGTTTAGATATCTTTTTTTGAGATTTATTAACCGTTCCCTGAGCCGAACCGATGGCTCATCTATTGTTTCAATTGTTTTAAGCTTTTCTTTAAGTTTTGATGATTGTGTTTGTCCGGGTGCTGACAGTTGCTCGCTTTCATCCTGCTTCAGGCGGTCTCTGGCTTTAATTGAAAGCTGGTCCAAGGTTTTGATTGTTTCGCGTTGATTTGTGAGCCAGCTTGAAGGTATCTCAATGTGTTCAATTTCTGCCAACTGTTTTAGAATATACTGGCTGTATTGAAGCCGGTATGCCTTTTCTATGACTGATGGCGCCCCTTTTGTGGCTGTTGCGGGCAAAGAGATTCTGGTTGTTCCCGTTTTAGTAACAGGGACTTTTTCCCGGTCCCTTACGGTATAAGGACCTTGCGGTTTCACTTTCTCAAGATAGGATTGAATTGCTTTTTCTCTATTGTAGTCTTTGCTCGTATACTCAGCCTGAATGTTTGTCGACGGCAAGAGTACGAGAAAGGCTCCTAAGCTTATCAAGAAAAGCCTAATCAAATAGATGCCGGCCGAGGCCCGGCACAGACGTGACAGAAAGCTACTTAAGCGAAGTTCCATAAATGCGCCCACTCCATTTAAAACATTGACCTATGTATACCGACGCTGATTTCCCTTGTCAATATTAGATTGGGACGTTACTTTCATTTCCATTATATTCAGGTAGAATTTCTTGAATTTTTTTCCGGATAATTTCAGCATCAAATTTTTCTGCAAGTTCAAGAAGTTCATCAACTTGCTTACGAACTTTTTTTGCGGGGACAGTGTCGCCGTTGAGTACCATAATATGATCGTGTTCGGTCCGAACTATACCTTCCCCTTCAGTGATCAACTCTTCTGAGAGCTTTTCTCCAGGTCGCGGTCCGATAAATTTTATTTCGATATCCCGGTTTGGTTCAAACCCTGAAAGCCGTATCAAATCCTTTGCCAAATCGACGACTTTGATCGGAGTACCCATATCAAGAATGAAAATTTCACCGCCCTGGCCCATCGAAGCTGCTTGTAAAATCAGTTGGGCAGCCTCGGGAATAGTCATAAAATATCTGCGCATTTCCGGGTGAGTCACAGTCACCGGCCCGCCTTTTTCGATTTGCTGCCTGAAAAGCGGGATAACACTGCCAGAGCTGCCCACGACATTTCCAAAGCGAACCGCAACGCATCTTGTTTTGGCGTGATTTTGTGTTTGAACCATAAGCTCGGCTATTCTCTTGGTTGCCCCCATGATGCTCGAAGGCCGCACCGCCTTGTCGGTTGATACCAGGATAAATCTCTCGACTTCATGTTTTATGGAGGAATCAATAATATTTCGTGTTCCGAGCAGGTTGTTAAACACCCCTTCCCAGGGGTTTAATTCCACCAGGGGAACATGTTTATAGGCCGCGGCATGGAAGACTACATGAGGCAGGAATTCATCAAAAATTTTTTTTATTAAATTTCGATTGAGAATGTTACCCAGAATTATCTTAAAATTAAGATATTCATATTTCTGTTTTAATTCCATTTCCAGATGGAA
>CAZVRN010000473.1:0-1821 GCA_964629485.1 uncultured Thermodesulfobacteriota bacterium
CATTCATCATCTCGGCGGCAACGTCTTCGGAAGCCCGGGTCCAGATATCAACCACCTTGTTATATTTTTCTCCTTCTGTAATCAACCCGTCACTGTATTGCTCCTCGATCTTCAATACCTCAGCCCGGGCGTCGGCCACGATCTTATCCTTCTTCCGGGGGATAACCATATCTGAAACACTAATTGAAACACCTGCCTTGGTGGCGTATTTGTAACCAAGGTCCTTCAGTTGGTCGGCCAGAATCACGGTTTTTTTGACGCCACATTGACGATAGCAACTGCCGACAAGATTCAGCAGTTCCTTCCTGGTCATAACCTTATTGATACGATCAAAACCAAGCTCATCAGGCACAATCTCCCAGAGCAAAACACGCCCGGTCGTCGTCTCTATTCTGTCCCCGTTCAAACGAATCTTTATTTTAGCGTGAAGATCCAATTGACCGGCATCATAAGCTATACGAACCTCTTCCGGGCCGCTAAAGAGACGGCCTTCACCTTTGCAAAACAACTTGTCGCGCGTCAGGTAATAGAGCCCCAGAACAATATCCTGTGTGGGTTCGATAATCGGTTCACCATTGGCCGGAGAAAGGATATTGTTGGTAGACATCATCAAGACCCTGGCCTCAATCTGGGCCTCAATGGATAAAGGCACGTGAACGGCCATTTGGTCTCCATCGAAATCCGCATTAAACGCATGGCAGACGAGGGGATGAAGCTGTATGGCTTTCCCCTCGATCAGGATGGGCTCAAAGGCTTGAAGGCCCAGCCGATGCAGGGTTGGAGCACGGTTGAGCATGACCGTATACTCGCGAACGACCTCGGAAAGCGTGTCCCACACCTCCGGGGTCTCGCGCTCCACCATCTTCTTTGCGCTCTTGATGGTCGTAACGTAACCCTTTTGCTCCAGCCGGTGGTAGATAAAAGGCTTAAACAACTCGAGGGCCATCTTTTTAGGCAGCCCGCATTGATGCAGCCTCAGATCCGGACCGACCACGATAACGGACCGGCCGGAGTAATCTACTCTCTTGCCCAGGAGATTCTGTCGAAAGCGGCCTTGTTTGCCTTTGAGCATATCCGACAAAGATTTAAGCGGCCTCTTGTTAGGCCCGGTAATTGTTTTGCCGCGGCGGCCGTTGTCGAAAAGGACGTCCACGGCTTCCTGGAGCATTCTTTTCTCGTTACGGATAATGATTTCCGGGGCATTGAGCTCCATGAGCCTTTTCAACCGATTGTTTCTGTTAATAACGCGCCGGTACAGGTCGTTCAAGTCGGAAGTCGCAAAACGGCCGCCGTCCAGTGGGACCAAGGGGCGCAAATCCGGAGGCAATACCGGAATAACATCCATGATCATCCATTCCGGCCGGTTACCGGAATCCCGGAAGGCTTCGACAACTTTAAGCCTTTTGCTCAATTTTTTCCGTTTGGCTTCCGAATGAGTTTCCGCCATCTCATTCCTGAGTTTAAGGGACAGTTCGTCAAGTTTTATATCGGCCAGCAGGGCCTTGATGGCCTCCGCGCCTATGCCCGCCTGGAAATTATCGCCGTATTCCTCCCTGGCCTGGCGGTAGCGTTCTTCACTTATGACCTGGCATTTGTTCAGCGGCGTATTTTGGGGATCAATGACGATATATGATTCGAAATAAAGAACTTTTTCCAGTTCCTTCAGGGTTAAATCCAGTAAGTTGCCCACCTTGGAAGGCAGGCTCTTGAGGAACCATATATGGGCCACCGGGCTGGCGAGCTGGATATGCCCCATTCTCTCGCGGCGCACCTTGGATTGAATAACTTCCACGCCGCACTTCTCGCAGACTACGCCGCGGT
>CAZVRN010000474.1:0-1792 GCA_964629485.1 uncultured Thermodesulfobacteriota bacterium
AACACATACAGGAAATCATCGAGATGGCCAAATCCAACTCTCCCCTGTCCATCCTTCAGAAAATAAAAGAATACGATAAGGGTGAAAGCTAAAGGTATAAAAAAGGGGGGGGACCGGGCGCGATTTCAACAAAATTAATAGTTCTACAGAGGTCTTCATACAGGTTCAAAGCCCCGTAACGAGGAGAAACGCTGTAATTTATGAAACCCCGCCAGAGAACTCAAACGACGTCCGAACGCACGATTCATCTTGACATTGGCGGCCGTGAAACCTAGATTTTACCCATAAAAAAAGCTGTTTTTTTGACGGCTTCAAAACAGGTCATTAAACAAAGGTTATTGAAGTTATTATGTTGAATCAAATAAAAACCATTACCCTTTTAACCGGCTTAACCCTGCTGATTATTTTTTTCGGTAATCTCTTCGGCGGAAGGCAGGGCATGTATATAGCCTTCGCCTTGGCCATGGTCATGAATTTCGGTTCATACTGGTTTTCGGACAAGATCGTCCTGGCCATGTACCGGGCCCAGGAAATAGGCCCGGCTGATGACCCGGAGCTTTTCAGCCTGGTCAAATCCCTGGCGGACCGGGCCGGGCTGCCCATGCCCAGGGTTTTCGTCATTCCGCAGGAATCGCCCAACGCCTTTGCCACGGGCCGAAATCCTCAGCACGCGGTCATAGCCGTCACCGCGGGCTTGAGAAAGCTCATGGGCCGGGATGAGCTGGCCGGGGTGCTGGCCCATGAAATGGCCCATATCAAGAACAGGGACATTCTCATTGGAAGCATTGCCGCCACCCTGGCCGGGGCGGTCATGATCCTGGCCAGTATCGCCCGCTGGTCAGCCATCTTTGGTTTCGGCGGGGACGATGACGAGGGCGGCGGGAATATCATCGTGGTGCTGGTCATGGCCATTATCGCTCCCATCGCGGCCATGCTGATCCAGTTCGCCATCTCCAGGTCCAGGGAGTACCTGGCGGATTCAACCGGCGCGCGCCTGGCCGGTCAGCCATGGGGCCTGGCGAACGCCCTGGCGCGCCTGGGACAGGCCAGCGGCCGTTTGCCCATGGACGCCAATCCCTCCACGGCGCATATGTTCATCGTCAATCCCCTTTCCACTCAGCGGATGGCCGGTCTTTTTTCCACCCACCCGCCCCTGGAGGAACGAATCGCCCGTCTTAAGGCCATGGCTTGAATGAATTAAAGGGGTTCAGCCCGGCTAGGACTGAACCCCTGTTTCTGAACCGGGCAAAGTGAAACGCTAAGATGTCACCTTTTTAATTACCGTATAAATCATCATCCCTTCACCGCCCAGGATAAAGTTACGGTTTTTCCAGGCAAGGTTGGGTATTTCCGGGTCCTTGATTCGTCATGAAAACCGGATATATTATTAGATGAAGAAGCTCCTTGGCCGGACCGTGAACACGAACTGCGCATCAAAGGCTGTTTTTACTGAAAATATAAAAAGTGTATTTGTAAAAAAAGGAGGTCCCGCATGGCTCGAATAAAAAATTTACTTCTGACTGTATCCGCCTTCCTGGTGTTCGTCGCAGTGATGTTCCCGCAGCGGCAAGCCCTGGCGGACTGGGGCTCGCAATATGGCGGCTGGGGCATGGGACCCGGTATGATGGGCTGGGGCATGGGGTGGCTGGGTATGGTCATGATGCTGGCCTTCTGGGCCCTGGTCATCGTGGCCCTGGTTGTTTTAATAAAATGGCTGGCCCAGGCCTCAAAAGGCACAACGCCTGGCACTCGCGGATCGCAACCCCTTGAAATCCTGAAAGAACGCTACGCC
>CAZVRN010000475.1:0-1784 GCA_964629485.1 uncultured Thermodesulfobacteriota bacterium
GCTGTACTATCCTCGCGGATGCTTTATTCACCATGCGGAAGCCGTAAAAAAGGTCACCAATCTCCCTGTTATCGGTGTGGGCCGAATTGTGGACCTGGATATGGCTGAAAAGTTTCTCCGGGAAGGCAAGGCCGACATTATTTATCTGGGCCGGCAGTTGACAGCAGACCCGGAAACCCCGAAAAAATACTTCGAGGGCCGGACTGACGATATACGCAAGTGCATCGGATGCGTTGAGGGCTGTGGCACGCCCTGCCCGGTCAACTATGATATAGAACCCGGATCCATTCCGCTTGAACCAGCCGAGAAAACGAAAAAAATCCTGGTTATCGGCGGCGGCGTAGCGGGCATGGAATCCGCCAGGGTTTGCGCCCTGAGAGGACACAAGGTCACCTTGATCGAAAAAAGGGCTGAACTTGGCGGCATAGTGGCTGCCTTGGCGCTTAATCCGCTGAATGCGGAGTTTGCCAACCTGGTGGAATACCTCGGCGCTCAGATGAAAAAACTGAATATTGATGTCAGGATATGCAAGGAAGCAAGTGCGGCCGATATCGAGGAAATCAAGCCCGACGCCGTCATCCTGGCCACGGGTTCCAGGCTGACCCTTCCCAAAGAGGCCGAGAATGCCGCACAGGTGATTGATCACGTCGAAGCGCTGAGGAACAAGAGCGCCATCGGCAAAAAAGTGATCATCTGGGGGCATGTCTACGGCGCTGAGCTGGCCGTCGCCCTGGCCGAAGAAGGCAAGGATGTGACGCTCATGGGTGAAGCCGGGATGAACGCCTTGACCAGCCATACCGCGAATGACCGCAAATATTGGATTTATAAGAGGCTGACCGATATTAACGTGGTTAGAAACGGCCCCGGCGAGGCCAGGTTGTGCAATCCCAGGGTATTGTATAACATCAAGGTGGAGGATATCACGCCTGGAGGCGTTAACATCTTGACCAGGCAAGGTATAAGAGACACCCTCCCTTTTGATACGCTCATTATTTCACGTGGCCGGAAGCCGGTGGATGCGCTCTTTGACGAACTTCAAGGGAAGGTGCCAGAAATTTATAAAATCGGAGACTGCTCCAAGGTAGCGAACATCAAACAGGCTGTCTGGAGCGCCAACGAGGTGGCCAGGAAAATTTAAACGGCTGAATAATAATTCTTTGTTAACAAGGGGGACCTGTTGAACCAGGTCTCCCTTGATTTTTACAGCTTGGAGACTTCCGGTTTGAACGCCGAAGGCCGCCGGAGTAACAGGTGTCAGGCGCCTGGCCGGCGGGATATCACCGGGTTTCCGGAAGCATCTCGCCCCGGATCAAATCAAGCCTTCCGCCATATCCTTTTTCATTAGCCGGATAAGTTCCATTTTTTCCTTGCGCTGGAATTTTTCCGCGGAATCGCCGGGCCAGTCATAGAACCCTTTGCCGCTTTTCATGCCGTATTCGCCCCGCTTCAGACGTTCAGCGATCGGCCCCCATATTTCCCAGCCCCTGTCTTTTGCCTGGGTGGCGATGAAATCCAGTCCTATCAGGTCCTGGCGCTTGAAATAAGCGGAATAGGCCATACGCCGGCCAAAACCGAAGGAGATGACATCGTCAATTGTTTCCGGGCTGCAAACCCCTTTGTCCACCAGGGACCTTATTTCGCGCGCGATGACGCCCTGGATGCGGTTTCCCACGAATCCGGGTATCTCAAAGTTTATAACGACCGCCTTCTTGCGCAGACCTCGAAGCAGGTTCACGGTTGTTTCTATGACCTCGGGGCTCGTGTCCTCAAAGCCGGCGACCTCC
>CAZVRN010000476.1:0-1774 GCA_964629485.1 uncultured Thermodesulfobacteriota bacterium
GGGCCGGCGGGCTCATGCAGATCATGCCTGAAACGGCCAAAGATTTAGGTGTGCAGGATCCATTCGACCCGGCCCAGAATATTGACGGCGGATGCCGTTACCTGAAACAGATGCTGGACCGCTACTCCGGAGACCTCAACCGGGCCCTGGCCGCCTATAACTGGGGCCCTGGCAACCTGGACCGCTCGGCCGGGAAGCTCCCGGAGGAAACCCGAACCTATATCAAGCGCGTCAACCGCTTTTACAACCAGTTTACCGCCACGGCCAAAGCCTAGCGGTTCCCTCTGGGGGAACTCCTTTGTACTTTAAAGGAGTTCCCCCAGACCCCCTCCCCCCCGAGACCGGGCCAACCATTGTTCGGGACTTTTTATGAACTTCACCCTTTAGCCGGACCCATGGTCAGGCTCACGCTTAAATGCTTAACTAGTTTAAATATTTACTATATTTACGCGGGTTAAATTTTCGCCCGCTGCGGTTTCGACAAAATTACCGGTTCTTAAAAGACTTTGCTTTTAATTTTCTCTTTAAGCCGGAAGCTTTTTCCGATATAAGCCCATTCATGACAAAACGCGACTCCGCGAAAATCCATAAAGGAGCTGATCCGAGCTGATGTACGAAATCAAAAAAAATATTTTTGTGGTCCCCGGAAAAAAGAAATCCCAGTTTCCCTACTGCTGCTGCCTGCTGGTGAAGGGACGTGATTTAAGTGTCTTGATAGACGCGGGCATGGGCAAACCGCAAATGGACGCCTGCCTTGAGAAAGGGTTTGATATCCTGATCCTGAGCCACTGTCATGTTGACCACAGGCTGACCATCCGGCACATCCCTGAAATACCGGTCTGGAGCCATGCAAGAGAAGTGACGTACATTGAAAGCGAAAAGAATTTTATCGAAGGTATTGGCTACGCCAGGGGCGGAATTGACTACTACGAGTTGTTCGGCCACCTGATTTTGCCGGAAAGCCGGGTTCAAAGAAGACTGGCCGACGGCGAGCAGGTGGACCTCGGAGGGCTGACCCTGGAAATCCTGCACACCCCCGGACACACCCCGGGCCATATCTCATTTTACATCCCGGAAGAAAATTTTCTTTTTGCCGCGGACGTGGACCTTACTCCTTTCGGCCCGATGTACGGCCACTATTTCTCTGATATTGACGACTTTATCGCGACCATTCGAAAAACAAAGGCTGTGGGGGCGAGTATTGTCGCCACCGGCCATTCGGAACCTTATTACGATGAAATCCCGCAGCGTTTCGACAGGTTCGAGGAGGTCATTTACAAGCGTGATGAGCTTATTTTTGAGAAATTAGGGCAGCCCCGGACCGTTGCGGACCTGCTGAACCAGAATCTCGTTTACTCCAAATATCCAGCTTCCCAGGTGGTCACGAGATTCTTTGAAATGGTCCATATCGAAAAACAGTTGGACCGGCTGGTCAAACTGGGAAAAGCGAAAAAAGAGGGCGACCTTTACATGAGGGCCTAACTGCCTGCAGCTTCTTTCTTTCGCTGGCGGTTAGGCCCTGCGAAGCGGCGCGCCTTCCGCGATTTCAACAAAATTACTCGTTTTGCAGAGATCTTTAATTTGGAGAGCACTGGCCCGGGTTTGTTCAAGAGGCTGTCTTTTAATGATTGGCAGCCCCTGTTCCAAATGAAAAATACCTTCTTATGACGGGCCGTTGATTTTCTTCAGGTGGATGCCGGACTTTGTCTTTCGCACGTAAAACAGATCACCCTCAACATAGCCTAGCTTCTCAACTATTTCACGCGGTACAACC
>CAZVRN010000477.1:0-1760 GCA_964629485.1 uncultured Thermodesulfobacteriota bacterium
TCCGCGCCCAGTGCGGTTCTCATATTTGACTTATTCTCGGTGCGAGTACACATAAACGTTAACTGGAGAGCGGAAGTAATATGCTTGCTTACCTTGAATGCGAATTCCCACTTGTAATCTTTGCGTTCGATGCTGGGATTAAACGCGGCAAAAAGATCATACCTGAGCAACCCGTATTGCACGCTCAGGTCGGGCACAAAACCGCCGATAGCGGGAAAGGTAAGGCCGGTGCTGAACTCGTAGCTATTGTAATCAGGCGAGGTGCTCTGCCTGGGCCTTTCGTATTCCGTTTTCACCCCCGCCCGAAAGGTAATGGCTTCGCCGCCTTCCATCCTGAAATCATGGTAATAGGTAAGAGCGCCTGTGTAGTGATTCACGTTCGCGGTTTGATCCAGCATTTTCCGATACTGAAAGTTGAACAGAAAGTCGAGCCGGTCAGTTCCGTTGAAGGCCCAGATCAAACCGGGGTTAATGGCGTAAAGGGCCATTTTATCTGCCTGGTTTGCGAAATAATAGGCATACTCCCCGGAAATGCGGAAGTATAACGGGTCCGCGTTTCTGTTGTAAAAGAGTGAAAAATCATGGGCCAGCAGGTCGTTTTCCGAAAGATGCTCGTAATACTCGGCCATGAAGGTGTAGGACAGACCCAGTTGAGTCCGGCGGTTATTGATAAGCCTGAAAGCGCCCCAAAATCTGCCGCCGAGGCTCCAGTCAGACTGATCCGTGGCCGGTAAGCCTGAAGGCAGTACCCCGGCCGCCGATTCCAAGGGCTGGTTGGAGACGTTGCTGTCATACTTCAGGAAGACATTGACCATAGCGATGGCCGGCCTCCGCGCCTTTTCTTCAGCCTTGATATTGATTAAAAACTTTTGACAGCTTTCAAGCAGGGCTTTGCCTGGTTTTAAGGCCACGGCCTTGCCCAGCCTTTCTTTGGCCTGAGCATAGTTTCCCTGCTTGTAGCTGGACAGGGCCAGGTGATACAGGGCAAAGGCGGCCAGTTTGGGATCCATTTCTGCGACATGGCTGAAATCTGATTCAGCGCGTTTGTAATTTTTCATCCGTAAATAGACCAGACCGCGGCCCAGATAAAGATTCGCCCTGTCGGGAAACAACAAAATGGCCTTGGTGTAATTAATCTCAGCCTTGACATCTTCTTTCATGGCGGCGTAAGTGTTGGCTATTTCAATAACAACCTCTTTTTGCCCCACCGGATCGGTCGCCATGACCTTATTCAAGGCCGCAATCGCCTCGCCGTAGCGCTTTAATTTAACCAAAACGGCAGCCCGAAAACGCTGATACTTGAGGTTGACCGGATCAAGCTTGATCGCCTGGTCAATAAAAGTCAAAGCGTCCTCATAGCTTTCATCTTGAAATTCAAACTGACTTCGGTCAAACAGTTTTTGTGCCTCATGGTTTGCCGCGAAAACCGTGATAGGCAGGGAGAGAATAAAAAATAACACCGCCGCGGGAATGAAAAATCGGGCATTTCTAGTCATAAGGAAGCCACTCCATTTTTAATTCTTCTTAAAACGGTTAATTCTTTTTAAAACCAAATTAGTCAAGGATGCGACTGAAGTCAAGAAATATTTAAATTCAGAAAATAAGACAATATATTACCGTGTTTGGTTTAAGAAAAGATGAAATTTTATTGATTATAATTATAAAGTCATTTATATTGATGCTCGTACTTTTCTAATTGTAATTTTTGGGTATTCTATTTGTAAATTTGCAGAAGTTGAAAAAACAATTAAAGTTATTAG
>CAZVRN010000478.1:0-1758 GCA_964629485.1 uncultured Thermodesulfobacteriota bacterium
TAGCCGTAGCCGGTGGTGAAACTTGGGTGCGCGTCCCAGGAGAGGGTGACGCTGGTCCGGGCGGCCAGGTTATAAATTTCATCAGGCTGGCAGAATTTCAGAACCTTAAGCAGGGACTCCATATCTTTCAGATCGCCGGGATAAAGATCAAGGTCGTCCTTTATATGAGCCGGCAAGCCGAGCGCATCGGGTTCCTTTTCCCAAACCAACCCGCAGACCCGGTATCCGCGCTCTAAAAGGAATTCGGCCAGATAGGAGCCATCCTGGCCGGTAATTCCTGTAATCAGTGCGGTTTTTGTAATTTGGCGGCTCCTTTTAAGTTAAATAATGCGAGGCCCGGTTATATCCCGACGACCTTCTAAGAGATCAAGACAAAATCTTTGATGATTTTGCCGTTTGAGACCTCTGCAAAACTTCGTCCTTTGACCGAACTCATTGTCAGGCTCAAAATTAAGTCCTCGAAATATTAGGAATATTCCTGTGGGTTAATTTTTCGCCTTCCGCGATTTCAATAAAATTACTCATTTTGCAGAGGTCTCCGTTTATTTATATCTTTCTTTACGCGGCCGGTCAACCTTTTGCCTGAAGCTTGTGCGTCTTGCTTTGTCTGGTGCGGGTGTTTTTCAGGCGTGGAAATTCACGATTGTAAAACGGATAAGACAAAAGGAGCGTCTGAATTCCAGAAGCTCCTCCTGTCTTGTCTTTATGTTTATGCGCTTAAAGGTTTTATTGCCTTCCCCCTGAGATCAGCCTAAAAAGCCTCTTCCGGGATATCTATGGCCGAGGTGTCTTTTATCCTCAACGGCTCGATGCGTGAAAAAACGTTGGTCATGATATTGCGGCAGTAGAAGCGCGCCGTTTCAAGCTTGCCCCGGTAGAAAATACCGCTTGATGACTCGGGGTCGACTTCCTTTAATTTATCCCTCGCGATAACGCCTTGTTCCAGCATGAGCTGGCCCATGTACGTTTCGGCGAAGCAATCCAAAAACCGGGTTGAGGTCAGCGGGACAAGCTGCATATTCCCGCCTTCCCCGAATTGCTGCATGTAGGTCTGGGCAAACTCGCCGACAACGTTGGCCGCTTTACCGAAGAGGTCGAAGTCCACGGCCAGGTCAGGATCATCTTTGTTCTCTTCGGCGTAGGCCAGGGCCTGGTTCAGCCAATTTTGAAATATCTGGCCGTTTTCCATGGCCAGTTTGCGGCCGACCAGGTCCAGGGACTGGATATAGTTAATTCCTTCCCATATGGAGAGTATCTTGCAATCACGGGTATACTGCTCGACCGGGAATTCACTGCAGTAGCCCACGCCGCCCAGGACCTGCATGGCGTCACGGCAGAGGTTATAGCCGAAATCGGAACAGTAGGCCTTGATCAGCGGCGTGACCAGATCGACCTGTTTTTCGGCCTTGTCTCGTACGGCCTCATCCGGGTCGTTTTGAGCGATATCGAGGAGGTAAAACAGCTTCCCGGCAAAGGCCCGCATGGCTTCGGTGCCTGCCTTGAGATTCATGAGCATCCGCCGCACGTCCTCATGCTGTATGATGGGCACGCGGGGCGCTTTGCGGTTGGTAAAAGGCGGGCCCTGGATTCTTTCCTTGGCGTACTGGCGGGCCACATCGTAAGCCGAGGCCGCGATGCCCATGGCTTGTAACCCGGTCCCGATCCGGGCCTCGTTCATCATCTGGAACATCTTGCGCATACCGGTATTGGGTTCGCCCAGACGTATGCCGCGGCATTTTCCGTTTTCCCCGAAATTCA
>CAZVRN010000479.1:0-1755 GCA_964629485.1 uncultured Thermodesulfobacteriota bacterium
TAATTTTATGCGGAATTTTAACTTGGAAACTCTTGGATCGACGGTTATGTAAAAGTTGCGCCGGAAGTAGCCTCCTTATTTAAAATTATCATGAGGGAATAAAAATGATCAATCTGAGGATTGTTAGTGACCTTAGCTCAATGAACCAAGGTTTAAAACGGCTTCTGGATCAAATGTTTGTCGGCATGGATGCCCGGGTCTGTCTGCATGGTCAGACCTGGTCTCCCCAAATGGACATTTACGAGACGCCGGAAACTTACATCATTATCGCCGACTTGTCCGGTATAAGCCCGGAAGAACTGGATATTACCGTGGACCGGAATTATATTAAGATCTCCGGCTGCAGGCAGCAGCCAGCCCTTTCTTCACCTCTTCACGTCCACCAAATGGAAATAGACTACGGAATTTTTGAGCGAATTTTTCGCCTGCCTAGTGCGATAGTTCCTGAAAAAGGCACGGCTACTTCCAAACAAGGGCTACTCAAAATTCTTTTGCCAAAAGAGATTCAACGCCAAAAAAAAATCGGGATAACAAGCGGATAATCCTTATCAGTTTTAAAATACAGGAGCGGTAAAATATGAGCGGTAGTAATCAATCTGCGTCGAATCCTGCCTTTAATTCTCCTGGTTCAGACCAGGAGAGACCCGGGCAGCCGAATATTCCGGACATTCTGGCCGTCTTGCCCGTGGGTGAGATTAATCTTTTCCCGGGGCTGATTCTTCCCCTCATGATTATGGATCCAAAATTCATTAATGTTGTTCAGGAAAGAATGCCTTCAGACCGGATGATAGGTATTTTCGCCGTCAAAGACGAGGCAAAGCACAAAGAAAAATTGGACCCCCAGGATTTATATGACATAGGTTCCGCAGCATACATACTTAAAATGTCCAGGACTGAAGAAGGCATACTTCAGGTCCTGCTCCAGGGGTTGACCCGTATTCGTTTGAAAGAAGTTATTGAAATTGAACCGTACTTCAAAGCCAGAGTCGAAGTCTTGCCCGACAAATTCGAAATGGATAAAGAGATTGAAGCCCTGATGAGTAATCTGCGCGGGCTTTTCAGCAAGTTGCTCAATCTCTCCCCGACGTTGCCCAAAGAGCTGGCCCTGATGAATCAAAACATCGACCATCCCGGTCTGCTGGCCGACATGATCGTTTCCGCTCTGAACCTAAAAAAGCAAGAGAAACAGGACTTCCTGGCCAATCTTAACGTTAAGGATAGGCTGAAAAAGGTATCCGCCTTCCTGCAGCGCGAGCTGGATGTTTTAGAGCTTGGGTCCAAGATTCAGCAACAAATCAAAGGGAAACTGGATAAAAATCAGCGTGAGTTTTACCTGCGTGAACAACTCAAGGCTATAAAGGAAGAACTGGGCGAATCAGACGATGCCTCGGTAGAACTACAAGAGATCGAGAAGCGTTTGGCTGAAAAGGGCCTGCCCGAGGAAGCGGCCAAGACAGCCACCCGGGAGCTGGAGCGTTTAAAGAAAATGAATCCGGCTTCGGCAGAATACACAGTTTCGAGAACCTATCTGGACTGGTTTTTGGATTTACCATGGTCTGAGGAAACAGAGGACAATCTGGACGTGGAGCAGGCGCAGAAAATTCTGGACGAAGATCATTACGGCCTTGATAAAATCAAGAAAAGGATTGTCCAATATCTGGCTGTTCGGAAGCTCAAACCGGAAATCAAAGGTCCTATCCTCTGCCTGGTGGGCCCGCCGGGGACGGGAAAGACATCGCTCGGTCGATCTATTGC
>CAZVRN010000480.1:0-1723 GCA_964629485.1 uncultured Thermodesulfobacteriota bacterium
CCAATGACTGTGCCATGTGAATTATCTCGCCCAAACTGGTCGAGGTCGGCCGGCACATCAACATCGAGTTACTGACACTTACGGACGTGAATCAAATTTCGGGTCAGGAAGGCCGTTTCAAGGTCAACCTGACCAAGCGGTCCCGCTTCATAGACCTGGACAAGTGCACGGGCTGCGGGGACTGCGCCGAGGCGTGTCCTATTGAGATTTCCAACGAGTTCAACAATGGTCTGGACAAGCGCAAGGCGGCTTACAAGACCTATGCCCAGGCTTTTCCGGGCGCTTACGCCATCAGCAAGCTTGACACCGCGCCCTGCACGGTCACCTGTCCGGCCAACGTTAACGCCTGCGGGTATGTTTCTTTGATTTCCCGGGGTCGTTTTCAAGAGGCCATGGAGGTGATCATGGATGTTTTGCCTCTGCCCGGGACCCTGGGCCGTATCTGCCCGCATCCGTGTGAGGCCAACTGCCGCCGGGCCGAGGTGGAGCAGGCCATTTCCATCCGCGATCTCAAGCGGTTGGCCGCAGACCAGGCCGACATCCTGGATGTAGAGATACCCTGCGCGGAGACCAGGCCGGAGAAGGTGGCCATTGTCGGTGCTGGTCCGGCCGGTCTGTCCGCGGCCTACCAGTTGGCCCGCCAGGGTTATAAGTCCACCATTTTCGAGGCCTTGCCCGTGGCCGGGGGCATGCTGCGGGTCGGTGTTCCAAACTACCGTCTGCCGCCCGCGGTCTTGGAGCGCGAGGTGGAGGCTATCACGCGCTTGGGTGTGGAGATCAAGTACAACTCGCCCCTGGGTCCTGATCTGAGCGTGGACGATTTGTTTGCGCAGGGCTACAAGGCGGTTTACCTGGCCCTGGGCGCGCACCGGGGCATGAGTCTCGGCATTCCGGGCGAGGAGGCCGAAGGTGTGGTTCAGGGGGTTGAGATTCTGAAAGAGATCAACCTGGGCCAGAAGCCGAAGCTGGGGAAGAAAGTGGCGGTCATCGGCGGCGGCAACGTGGCCATAGACGTGTCGAGGTCCATGCGCCGTCTGGGCGTGGAAGAGGTGACTATCGTCTACCGCCGCACCCGTGCCGAGATGCCTGCCTGGGAAGACGAGGTTGACGCGGCCCTTGAGGAAGGGGTCAAGATAGAGTTTCTGGTTGCGCCTCAGCAGGTGCTGTTGGAAGAGGGCAAGGTCACGGGTCTGCGCTGCGTGCGCATGGAGCTTGGCGAGCCTGACGCCAGCGGCCGCAGGCGTCCTGTTCCCATTCCGGGGTCGGAAGTTGATTTTGAGGTGGACATGGTCATTCCGGCCATTGGCCAGGTTCCGGTTCTTGATGCCTTGGCCGATGTGGAAGGGATCGAGATTTCCCGCTATGGCACCATCGAGGCCGACCCGGTCACCTATGAAACCGGACGGCCGGGCGTCTTTGCCGGAGGCGACGTCATGACCGGTCCCTTTGTGGCCATAGGAGCCGTGGCCGCGGGTAACGAGGCGGCTACATCCATTGTCCGATACCTCCAGGGAGAGGATATGAAGGCCGGCCGCGAGCCCATTGATCAGGACATGGACAAGAACTGGCGCGAGATTCCGGGCGAAGAAAAAAAGAAACCCCGGCTCAAGATGCCCCGGCTGCCGGTTGAAGAGCGTCTCAAGGGTTTTGATGAGGTCGAACTCGGTTTTGATCCCGAGCAGGGCATTGCCGAGGCGGCCAGGTGTCTTTCCTGCAGCGAGTG
>CAZVRN010000481.1:0-1722 GCA_964629485.1 uncultured Thermodesulfobacteriota bacterium
GGCCAATAGCGATGCAAATGGCAAACGTGCCTAAGGCCTTGCCCCTTTCGGTTGGAGGAAAAGCGGCCGTAACTATAGCCGCGCCCACGGACATCACCATCCCGCCGGACAGTCCCTGCAAGGCCCTGAAGGTGATTAACATCCAGATGTTTTGGGAAAGACCGCATAATATGGACGTTACAGTGAAAGCGCCGATGCCGGTCAGGAAAATCCTCTTATGGCCGAACATGTCGCCCAGGCGGCCGTACATTAAAATGAGGCAGCTAATGGTCAACAGATATACGGTCGGCACCCACTGGATTATCGAAATTTCAGTACGAAAAAATCTGGTCAATGAAGGTAGAATGGTGTTGACTATGCTGGCGTCAAGGGGCGCCATGAAATTTCCCAGCATAACCGCAAATAGAATCATCCATTTTGATTCAAACTCTTTTTTTACCGCTGATGAGCCAATGCCGCTCATGAGGGCCTCCTTAATTGTGCGAAACCGATTAATGCGGGGCCTGGAATTTTAAATGCTGCTGGCGAGCGTATATTAGGTTTACATATTTTGTCAAACAGAAAATAATTCATGATTGGAAGAGGGAACAGACATCGTACCCCCCTGGTTAAGGTCTGGGTGTTGGGTCGAACCGGGATAAAAAAAACAACTCGCGGATCTGGCTTGACTTGAATGGATGAGGCCGTGCTATAGTTTCCTTGATTACCTGAAGGGGTGATAGCTGCAGCGTGGAATGGAAAATTGAACAGCCTGATCCTGAACTGACTTCCAAACTGGCTCGTGAACTGGATTTACCGCCCCTGCTTGCCTCCATATTGATCAGCCGCGGGATGTCTGAACCACAAGAGGCTAGGGCGTTTTTGCAGCCTAGTTTGAGGGATTTGCCTGATCCCTTTCTTCTGCCGGATTTGGACAGGGCGGTGGAGCGGCTGCTTGTGGCCTTGGGCAGCAATGAGGGAATAGCGGTTTACGGGGATTACGATGCCGACGGTTTGACCTCCACAGCCCTGCTCACCGATTTTCTCCAAAAGATCGGCGCGCCTGTCAGGACCTATATTCCTCATCGCCTCAAAGAAGGTTATGGTCTTCATAATCATGCGGTTGAAAGTCTGGCTGCGGGCGGGATAAAAGTTCTGGTGACCGTTGATTGTGGTGTCTCCGACCATCAACCGGTCAAGCGGGCCAAAGAATTGGGGCTGGACGTCATTATAACCGACCATCACCAGCTAGGGGACCATCCGCCAAAAGCCCTGGCCGTGGTTAACCCAAAACGCCGGGATTCCAGGTTTCCCCAAAGTGACCTCGCCGGTGTGGGTGTGGCCTTTTTCCTGGTCGGCGGGTTGTGGAAATCACTAAGGGATCGCGGTATGGTGCCACCCGCCCGCCTTCCGGAACTCACGCCCTATCTGGGTCTGACGGCGCTGGGAACCGTGGCCGACGTGGTGCCTCTAACCGGGGTGAACCGAATTCTGGTCAGCGAAGGTCTCAAGCATTTGGGTGAGCGGACTTGGCCTGGTTTGGTGGCGCTTAAACAGATCAGCGATCTCCATCCGGAGCAGCCGGTCACGGCTCGGGACGTGGGATTCAGAATGGCGCCCAGGCTGAACGCTGTTGGACGCCTGGATGCACCGCAGCCGGGCCTCGAACTTCTCCTGGCCCGTGATATGAGTCGCGCTCGGGAACTGGGGGGTATCCTTGAGGAACGCAATGCAGAACGAAAA
>CAZVRN010000482.1:0-1702 GCA_964629485.1 uncultured Thermodesulfobacteriota bacterium
CAGCCCCTTTTTCTTTAACAATAAAGGCTGCCACAATTTCCCCCCAATGCGTGTCCGGCTTGCCGACGACAGCCACGTCTTTTATCCCGGGTATGCCGTGTAAGACTTCCTCGACTTCAGCCGGGTAAATATTTACCCCGCCCCGGATGATCATGTCTTTCACCCGGTCTACGATATAGTAATATCCCTCCTCATCTCTAATAGCCACATCTCCCACGGTCATGTATTTACCCTTGAACGCTTCACGTGTAGCCTGCTCATTCTTATAGTAGCCGTCCATGAGGAACGAGGTGTATATGTAAAGCACGCCGGGGTTACCATCCTTAACTTCGTTCCCGTTCTCATCGAGGATCTTGAGTTCATTATCAAAAAACGGCTTTCCCACGCTCGAAGGACGCTGGCGAATTTCTTCCGGCGTGATGACCGTGTTCACACCTGTTTCAGTGGCGCCGTAAAATTCGTATAAAACCGGCCCGAATCGATCAAGTATATCGAGTTTTATTTGAGGAAAGAGGGGCGCACCGCCGCAAATCAAGGCGCGAAGATTTGACAGGTCAAGCTCCGCAATAAATTCCGCAGGCACCTGGAGCAGGGAATCAAGAATAGTCGGGACCACAAAGGCCGAGGTTACTTTATATTTGGCGGCGTTTTCCAAAAATTCCTGCGGATCAAAGCGCTGCATGAGAACCAAAGTCCCCCCGAGAACAAAGGCGCAGGAGGAAAACACATAAGGCGCGGAATGATAAAGGGGACAGGCCACGAGGTGCACTTCGTCCTGCCCGTATTTGAATTGGGAGATGAGATGGAGAGCATATTCAATCATCTTCTCAGGGTTGCTTTTTCGGGCGGCTCCTTTGGGCTTGCCGGTGGTGCCCGAGGTGTAGATCATGCCTTCTCCCTGCTTCTTCGGCAAGTTGTTCAGGTCCACCTCAGGCGGACTTTTTAGCAGGTCCTTATAGGCGACCGCACCCTTGATCGACGTTGGGCCGATGCAGACAAACCCCTGAGGCAGCAACCCTTCGTACCGCTCCCTGTGTGGCAAAATTCGGTCCGCGAATTCATGGTAAAAGAGAAGACATTTTGCATCCGAATTGTTCGTAATATACTCGATTTCAGGGGCTTTGTTCCGGTACCCGACCATAACCAGGCCAACGCCGAGCAGGGATAAAGCTGATGTGATTTCAACATACTCCGGCAGGTTATAAATCATGAGTGTGACTTTATCCCCAGGCCGTAGTCCCAGTCTATATAAGCCTTGAGCCAGAGCCTGGCTTTTGGCATGAAGCTCGGCCCAGGTGAGAACGCGGTCCCGGCCGATAGCTGCCGGCTTGTCTGGATTGAGTTTGGCCTGTATTTCAAGCAGAGAAGGGGCCTGCCCATTAGGCGGAGATTCAGTCATGCGTGCCTCCTTCGGATCGAGGGTTAATACCTGGGCAAAGATTTTATATTTTCGGATTATTTTGAGCTATGAAGCATATTCTATGAGGAATAGATTATTTGTCAAGGAACTTTCTTTCCCAATGGCTGGATAGGCCGCGGCATTCGCGGTGAAAGATATTTTCATGACAGGCTTCCGGCATTTGGTATCCTGAGCTTTAGCGGAAGGAGATTACTCCGCGTGCCCCTTGTCAAGCTTGAACCGTATTCTTAAAATATTGTTTTCAAAACTGGCAGAGACAATACGAAAATTGCCTATCTCTTT
>CAZVRN010000483.1:0-1692 GCA_964629485.1 uncultured Thermodesulfobacteriota bacterium
CGGATTGAAATCAATTTCGATATGCCCCTGGCCGAGGTTGTTTACACTTTTTATGATAAGCTCAAGACAGTGACCCAGGGTTACGGCTCTTTCGATTACGAGTTTTTGGACTTCAGGGAAAGCGACCTGGTAAAGCTCGATATACTGGTCAACGGTGAGACAGTGGACGCCCTCGCCCTGATCGTGCACCGGACCCGGGCCCGGGCCCGGGCGGTTCAAATCTGTAACAGTCTTAAAAACGAAATTCCCAGGCAGCTTTTTAAAATCGCCATCCAGGGAGCGGTCGAGGGTAAGATAATCGCCCGTTCAACCATCTCCCCCTTCCGGAAGGATGTCACGGCCAAGTGCTACGGGGGGGACATCACCAGGAAACGAAAGCTGCTGGAAAAACAGAAAGCCGGGAAAAAGCGCATGAAGGCCATCGGTTCGGTCATGATCCCGCAGAGCGCTTTTGTGGCGGTTTTGAAGTCTGAAAATGGGTGATAAAGAGCTTCCAGGTTTATACGTGCATGTTCCTTTTTGCCGGTCAAAGTGCCCTTACTGTGATTTTTACTCCATAACCGCAACTTCGCTTATACCGGCCTGGCTTAAGGCCGTAAAAACCGAGGCCGCCTTATACAGGGATCAATTTAAAATCTTTGATTCTCTGTACTTAGGGGGAGGCACCCCAACCATACTGACCGACGATCAGCTTGCCGCGCTGATCGAAGGCCTGCGTGACGCGTTCGTTTTTGCACCGGATGCGGAGGTTACGATTGAGGCCAATCCCGAGGGCCTGACCATGGAAAGATTGAAGCGCCTGCGGGACCTGGGCGTAAACAGGATCAGCCTGGGGGTGCAGTCCTTTGATGACAAACACCTCCAGTTTCTGGGAAGAAACCATACGGCCGCAGAAGCCGAACAGGCCCTGGATAAAATTCGTGCCGCCGGTTTCGCCAATATAGGGCTTGATTTCATTTACGGCTCCAGAGGCTTCACCCTGGACCGGTGGATCAGAACCCTGGAAAAGGCTTTGGTTTTCAAGCCGGAACACCTTTCATGTTACCAATTGACCCTGGAAGCAGGCACCCGGTTCGGCAAAATGAAAGACCAGGGACTAATCAAGCCGATAAGCGAGGAGGAGGCCCGGAGGGTTTTCCTGGCAACCTCCCGGTTTCTCAGCGAAAATGGGTATATTCACTATGAAATCTCCAACTTCGCCCTGGGTGAAGGCAATTATTCCCGCCATAACCAGAAATACTGGCGCCACGTCCCCTACCTCGGGCTCGGTCCTTCGGCCCATTCATTCCGGGAGGGGGTGCGGTGGTGGAATGAACGATCGGTCAAAGGCTATTGCCAAAAACTTGAACGCGGAGAACGGCCGGTCGAAGGCGAAGAACATCTCTCCGGGGAACAGCTCGCGCTTGAAACGGTATACCTAAGCCTCAGAACAAGAAAAGGCCTTGACTTGGCAGACATTGACCCCCATCCCCGCCTGGGGCCGATCCTGAATCAATTACTGGGGGCCGGCCTGGCAAAGATGCTTGACGGCCGCCTGGTTCCGTCTGTAGAGGGATTCCTGGTGGCGGATCGTCTCCCTCTCCTGTTCGCGGACTGACCGACGCCCGGCCTTCCGGCATGAAAGGCTGTCTCCTCTCTAGGCCTGGGTCTCTTTCCGGGCGGGCGTCATGTGAACCCTGATCTGCTGGAAAG
>CAZVRN010000484.1:0-1690 GCA_964629485.1 uncultured Thermodesulfobacteriota bacterium
CGCTGACGATGAAATATTTCCTGGACGCTATCGGTCTGCCCATGAAGCTTGGCAGCTTGACTTACCGGCAGGTGGAAGCGAAGGCCGCGATCAGAGAACACCCAACCGCCTTAAATGAAGCCTTTGAAGCCGGGAAGGCCTTTGTCCGGGAAAAGCTTTGAAGAAAACCGCAGCCACGAAAACCAGATGGAAGTCATTTTTTTGGGGACTGGAACCGGCGCCCCTTCAGCAAAGCGAGGCGCGCCTGGCTTGGTAGTTCAAGCCCGGGGCCTGACCATGCTTTTTGACAGCGGTCCGGGCGCCCTCTGGCAGCTAGCCCGGGCCGGTCTGTCATATCATGACCTGGATTGCCTCTTTTATACCCATCTACACCCCGACCATACTTCCGATTTGATCTCATATCTTTTCGCCATGCGATATTTCGCGCAATTTACACGAAGCAAGCCGGCCCGGATATACGGACCTGAAGGTTTTATCACTTTCTATGAACGGCTGCACGCCGCTTTCGGGCATTGGATCGAACCTCCTGAAGGCCGGGTAATTCTATCCGAACTTCCCTCCGGCCATACCCTCTTCTTAGGACCTGTATACATTGAAACAGCTCCCATCACTCATACACGCGAAAGCCTGGGTTACAGAATTATAGAAGCCGGGGGGGCTACCCTGGCCCTGACAGGAGATACGGACTTCAGCCAGGAGCTAATTCATCTTGCCCGCGGGGCAGACCTGTTGATCACTGAATGTTCATTTCCGGAGGGGCACAAAATCAAAGGACACCTGGTTCCAAGCCTGGCCGGAAGAGCGGCCCGTGAAGCGGGCGTTAAAGCACTGGCTTTAACACATTTTGATCCTCAATGTGAAAACCAGGACCTGCTCAGCCCGATAACGAGCGAGTTCATCGGCCCGGTTACTCTGGCCGAAGACCTCCAGCGTTTGACCCTGTGAGCCAATATAAGAAGTTTTAAAAAGCCTTGTCATGCGTGCCCGGTCCGGATCGTGCCTTAAGACCTCTGCTCACTGATTTTTAAGAGCCATCTCGTGCAGACGACAGTTCATGCATTTGCCCTGGCAGCATTTTGTGCGGGTATCCCGAAGCAGTTTATTTTCTGCGTGAAACGATAAAGTCCGCCAGGTCAAAGAGGTCTTTTTTCTCTTGAATGTCCGGGAATATAGCAAGGCTTTGCTTGGCTTCGTCAATAAGACCCCGGGCCCTCTCACGGGTTTGTTCGAACCCGTGGTATTTATCAATCAGGGTTTTGACTTGTTCAAACTCCTCGGGTGAACGCTTCTCTTGCAGGACAAGCTCGCGAAGTTTCTCAAGGTCTGGCCCGGTCGCGTGAGACAGGGCCAGTATTACCGGAAGTGTGATCTTACCTTCATCAAGGTCGTGACCCACAGGCTTGCCCAACTCGGCCGCCGTGGTGGAATAGTCCAGCAGGTCGTCGACCATCTGAAAGGCCCGGCCGATCTTCCGGCCGAACTCGGATAGTCCGTTCTCATATTCCCTGGGCGCCCCCGTGAAGACCGCGGCCGACTTCAAGGACGACTCTATCAAGGCACCGGTCTTGCGGGAAATAATACGATTATATTCGGATTCATTGAGGTCCAAGTCGCGAGCGTGCAAAAGCTCCAGGATTTGACCTTCAGTTAATCTGGAAGCGGTTTCGGATAATATTTCTATTATTCTTAT
>CAZVRN010000485.1:0-1688 GCA_964629485.1 uncultured Thermodesulfobacteriota bacterium
GGTTCCCTATGCGCAGGCTGCCGATGAAATCCTGGTCTTAGCCAATGTCATTGACACTGAACCCGGAGGCCCGACACTTTTCAGGGTTGACGGCGAGGCTAAAGGCCAAAAAAAAGTTGATTTGAATACTATTTCTCACGAAAAATCGTCAGCGGTTATCTATGATAATGTGAAGGTTCCGGCGGAAAATGTCATTGGGGCTGTGGGAGAAGGCAACCATCACCTGGATCAAGTGATACCCAAGGCAGTCGTTTTGAGATGCGGAGAGATGCTCGGCGGTCTTGAGCGCATAGTCGATATGACGGTCGCTTACATGAAAGAGCGTCATCAGTTTGGTCGGCCCCTAGGCACACTTCAAGCCATCCAGCACCTTTGCGCAGACATGGTGACTTATTTGGAAACAACCCGTCTTGCTGCTTACCAGGCAGCCTGTTTATTGAATGAAGGCCTGCCCTGTGCTAAAGAAATAGCCATGGCCAAAGCCTGGTGCAGCGACGCCTACCTCCAGACAACCAAAATCGCTCATCAACTTCACGGCGGAATTGGTTTTACCGAGGAACATGATTTGCATTTATTTTATAAACACGCCAAGGTGTCTGAACTGGATTTTGGAAGTTCCTGGTTTCACCGAGCCCGCGTTGCGGATGAATTGGACCTTTGATTTGATGGGCGCTTTATCTGAGAGGATTCATCCCCGCTTTTGTAATTGGAGACCTCTTAAGAACCAGTAATTTTGTTGAAATCGCGGAAGCCTGATAATGAGTTCGGCTAAGGGATGAAGTTCCGAAGAGGTTTTAAATAGCGCTTATACCGGTATGGTCGGCGCTACGTTTATGTTGTCACACTGACAGCGCGATTTCAGCAGGTATTGCCAATTAGATGTCTGAATCTTCATCTAAACTCTCGGTTCAACTGAATAAGAAACCCGTAAGGACGGGTGACCAGCTTAGTTGGCGACCGATCATAATACTTTTAGGTTTAGCTGTGATTTGGGGGGCCAATATGCCGATTGTGAAGTTAGGAGGCAGAAATTTAGCGCCTCTGTTTATGGCCGGTGTCCGCTCCCTGGTTGCCGCTTTTTGCCTTTACTTATGGATGAAGCTTAAAGGAATAACGCTTTTCCCCTCCCGAATCATCTTGGTTCACGGCATAGTTGTCGGCGTTATGTTTGGATTGGAATTCGGGCTGCTTTACGTGGGAATCCAATATACTTTGGCCTCCCGCCTTTATGTGCTCTTGTATACCGCCCCCTTTTTCGTAGCCCTGGGAGCCCATTTTTTTCTCGCTGGAGACAGGCTCAATCCCTGGAAGGCCGCTGGGCTCATCTTGGCCTTTGCCGGGATTTTGGGGCTTTTTAAAGACGGTCTTGGAACCTTCTCCAGCCGTTCTTTAGTCGGGGATCTCATGGCCCTGGGGGGCGGCGCATTATGGGGAGCCACAACCGTGTACCTCAAAAAATATCTGGCTTCCCGGACAGTGCCTTTACAAACGCTGTTTTACCAGTTGTTTTTTTCAGCGCCACTGCTTCTTTTCTTCAGCCTAATTCTGGAAGATTCTTTGATCAAAGGCTTCCCCTTTATGGCGGGCTTTTCCCTGTTCTACCAGTGCATTATCGTGGGATTTTTGAGCTACCTAGTCGACCCTGAAAAACAGGGCAACTTTTTGATTTAATTGTAAAAGTTGTACGA
>CAZVRN010000486.1:0-1688 GCA_964629485.1 uncultured Thermodesulfobacteriota bacterium
AGGGAACCGACGGCTACCCATTTGCCGTCTGCAGTTTCATAGGTGTCATAAAAATGTGACCCGGTGTCTAAAAAATTTTTCCCCCGCTCTTCAATCCACGCCCCGCTGGCCTTAAGGCCATAAAACATGGCCATGAGCGCGGCTGAACCGTCAACCATGGCCGCGTCCACGACCTGACCCTTGCCGGACTTCTGTGCTTCGTAGAGGGCGCAGACAATCCCGAAGGCCAGCATCATGCCTCCGCCACCGAAGTCACCGACAAGGTTCAGCGGAGGAACCGGCTTATCACCCTCCCTGCCGATGGCGTGGAGGGCGCCGGTAGTGGCGATATAATTGATGTCATGACCGGCGACTTTGGCCAGCGGGCCGTCCTGCCCCCATCCGGTCATCCGGCCGTAAATGAGCCTGGGATTTCGTTTCAGACAAATATCAGGTCCAAGACCCAGTTTTTCCATCACGCCCGGGCGAAAGCCCTCGAACAAAACGTCCGCTTTCTCCACGAGTTTAAGAACAGACTCCACGCCTTCCGGTTTTTTCAAATCCATGGCCACGGAGCGGCGGCCTCGATTCAATATCTGGAATTTAACACCTTCCCTTCCGGCGTATTGACCCTTTCGTTCCACACGAATAATGTCCGCGCCCATATCCGCCAGCATCATGGCGCAGAAAGGTCCCGGGCCAATACCAGCGATTTCAATCATCTTCACTCCGTTGAGCGGTCCCATCCGTTCCTCCTTATTTTTATTAAGCAAACTGTTGTCTGGGTGATTTAATATTGCCCGAATTTTATATTCAGCCCTAATTTACATATTTATGAGAATTAAATCCAGACTATTGTATAAAAATCAAGAAGTTCGTAAAAATTTACCAGGTTTTTTTGAAACTGTCTTTCCTTAAAAAATTAAGGCGGCGAGCGGGCTTGGATGAAAATTTCTTCTGAATTTTTCTTGACTGCGCCTGCTTACGAAATATAGATTGATTACAAGATGCTTAAAAATATTGAAGATTGCGATTGAAAAAGCCTTTCGTCTTTAGCGAAAAAATTGATGGTTCAGTTATGAGTAAAAAGAAGATCCACTTAATAAGCGCCGCTCGACCGAACTTCATGAAAATAGCCCCGCTCTACCATGTTCTCGAGCATGAACCCTGGGCTGATCCGATCATTGTTCATACAGGCCAGCACTATGATATCAACATGTCGGACTCTTTTTTCACTGACCTGGAATTACCCAACCCGCGGATACACCTGGGTATCGGCAGCGGGACACACGCCGAACAGACCGGGCGGGTTATGATGGCTTATGAAAAGGTATGCCTATCTGAAAAGCCTGATCTGGTAATTGTGGCCGGGGACGTCAATTCCACCATGGCCTGCACCCTGGCTGCCGTCAAACTGGAACAGAAAGTCGCCCACCTCGAAGCCGGGCTTCGTTCTTTTGACAGAACCATGCCGGAGGAAATCAACCGCCTGGTCACAGACGCCCTGGCGGATATTCTCTGGACACCGTCAATAGACGGAGATCAAAACCTGCTCAGGGAAGGCATCGCCCCTGAAAAAATACAGCGGGTGGGCAACATCATGATCGATTCGCTGGAAATGCTTCGCCCCAAAATTGAAAAAGAAGAAACTCTTGCCAGGCTTGGGCTCAAACCGCAAAGCTATGGATTGATGACCCTGCACCGTCCCT
>CAZVRN010000487.1:0-1686 GCA_964629485.1 uncultured Thermodesulfobacteriota bacterium
AGCTCACTGAAGCTCCCAAACTGGATAAGTCCAAGCTGAAAGGCGGCGGCTGGCAGCAGTTAGACCTCGGGCAGGCCAAAAAGGTAAACCTGGAATCAGAGGGCCAACCGTCCACAATCGCCGCTTTACGCGCCAAGCCGCCCAAAAAGTCTGAACAGCCGGCCGCAGCGAAACCAAAGCCCCGCAAAAAAACCAGTAAGCCAAAGACGATAAAGCCGAAGACTGTGGTCCGGAAAACGAAAAAACCCGGGCAGGCCCTGGCCATCATCAACGAGACAGGAAAAGCGGGCATGGGGCAGGTGTACCGGGACGTGCTCGAAGCCATGGGCTACCCGGTAACACTGGTCAAGGACAAACCTCGAAGGCCGGGCATTACGACCATCTATTATAAACCGGCGGCAAAGGCCCGGGCCCGCCGCCTCGGCGACCGGATCCCCGAAGAAAAAAGGCTGGCCCCCCTGACCTGGTCTTCCCAGTTCGACATCGTGGTCATGATCAGGTAAAGGCGCACACTTTTTACGGCATGCGCCCTTATTCCCTGTTACTTTTGACGAAAAAACGAAAAAGAAGAAAAAGGCGCGTACAGCCTGGGAGCATGGTAAGCTGAAAATTTATTAACCCGCGTCAAAAGGCATAGCGCACGGCCAGCCCGGCACTGGTGGCGGAAACAAAAGGAAGTATGGCCCATTTCGCGTCAGGCTTGCTGTGGCGGCGGCTCAGCGCCTGGCCCACGGCAAATCCCAGGGCTGCCCCGGCAAACGCATCCGAGGCGAAATGGTCATTTTGGTAAGCTCTTGAAATGCTGATTAAAGTCGCGGCGGAATAGGCTATGAGAGGCGCGGGGTGATCGTAGCGGTCGGCAAAAACAGCGGCCACGGCAAAGGCCCTGGCCGCGTGGCCCGAAGGGAAAGAGCCGTCAAAACCATGAAAAGGTTTAAAGGATGTTTTTCCCTCTCCTTTATCCGGCCGCTTCCGGCCCACCATGAATTTCAGCAAACCGGTGATGCCTTCCGTGAAGAGCTGCGACTCGGTGCTTACCAGAGCTGTGCGTAATAATTTATTCCCGGTCCTTTGATCCCGAAACCAGTAGCCCGCTCCAAGCAGGGCCATATTACCAAGCAGGACACACCTGGCCGAGCCAATGGTTTTAAGAAAATCTC
The DNA here is from genome assembly GCA_964629485.1 of uncultured Thermodesulfobacteriota bacterium. Classification (GTDB taxonomy): domain Bacteria; phylum Desulfobacterota; class Desulfarculia; order Adiutricales; family JAFDHD01; genus JAFDHD01. Next base: position 1,161 of record CAZVRN010000487.1, read on the forward strand.
CGATATCCGTCAGTGTTCCTGTTTGATTTTTTTGAAAAAGATCCTGGATATCATCATCAAGCAGCACCAGGAGGCCGGTTGCGGCGGACAGCCCGGCGGCCGTGGCAACGCTCTTTTTGTCAGGGTTTAACATTGATGAAAAAAGATATTCAGCGTCCCGGCCCGCCTCCTGCGCCGCCTGCTTAACCATGTCAGAGGGCCTTGAGTCAGCAGCGTTAAGTGAAGAGGGAAGAAAGACAAGGCCCCATCCCACCAGGAAGGTGAAAACAAAAAGAAACCTGTTATGTTGCATTGATTTCATAAGGTCCGCGATATCAGGAGCTGCCCCGAATATACTTTTTCACAAAAAGCTCGGGCTTGAGGATTATATATAGAAAGGTTTGGGGAATAAAGATGTAATTTTAGCCGGCGCTATGCGGCTGAACAAAAGAAAGGCAGGATTGTGAACAACCCTGCCTTTTGCATCGGGCAACTTGGAATAATCAGTCGATCCTGAAAAACATTATTTTTCAATCGTTTCAAAATA
>CAZVRN010000488.1:0-1679 GCA_964629485.1 uncultured Thermodesulfobacteriota bacterium
GACTAGAGACTTTTTAAGAACTTCGTCCTTTAGCTGAACTCATGGCCGGTCTCAAATTTAAGTTCTTAAGAGGTCTCTAGTCCCGGTCCGTTCTCAGGCAGGAGATCCCTGTTGGCTTTTAAAAAGTCTTCTTCCAGCTCAACCTGAAACGTGTTCAGAAACTTGGCCACCATGGACCAGTGACCAATGGAAAGCGTCAGTTCCACCAAGCCGACGGCATCCAAAAAGGCGGCCGCAGCGGCAAAGGTTTCTTCCGAGGGACTGCTGTCCGCCATCACTTCCTCGGTAAAGGCCAGGATCACTTTCTCCTGGTCCGTAAAAAGCTCTGAATCCTTCCAGTTCGCGGCCGCTTCGATCTGCTCACGCGTGAGCCCGGCGCGCAGGGCAATGGGAACATGATGGGCCCATTCATAATGCGAGGCGCATATTTGAGAAACCCTGATAATGGCCAGTTCGCGAAACCGTGAATCCAAACTTGCCTTGAAAAGAAGCCTGTCCCCGTATCGTATAAACTCCCGCACCGCCGCCTGGCTGTGAGCCACCATGAGAAAAAGATTTCCAATGCGGCCGGAATTGGCTTCCATCTTGGCGAAAAAGTCCTTGATTTTCTGCGGTGATTCTTCAATACGGGCATAAGGTATTCTGGGCATGAGACCTCCTCAATCATTCTTTATTTCAGACTTGGTGCAAGCATTAAGAATTAAAGCGAGTCTAAGCGTGTTTGGGAAATGAGGCAAGTTTTTTATGAAAATTTCATGGCCTTATTCAGCAGAAAAGGGACCGCAGCCCGCGGCTCGCCCAAACAGGATAAAACCCGGTTGCCCGCAAGGGAAGAGGTCTAGATAAGATCAGTCGCTATCAGCGAGAACATAACCGCGTTGTAAATTTTTTCGCGAACCCTTATCCTGTTTCTCAAGACTCCTTCGCGGGTGGCGCCGACTTTTTCGGCCACGCGCTGACTGGCCTTGTTGCCCACAGCGGCCACGATTTCAAGCCGGTTCATTTTTAGTTCCTCAAAACCGAACCGGGCCAGCAGTCTGGCCGCGGCCGGGGCCACGCCTCGCCGCGTTTGACTGGTGCGAACCCAGTAGCCGAGGTTGGCGAAATTATCTCGGCCATGGATATGATTCAGACTGCAATTGCCGAGAAATTCGCCGGATTGAGAATCAAAAACAGCAAAATCGTAATCAGCGCCTTGTTCCCAGGCTTCAGCCCGTTCCTGAAGCCATGCCCTGGTATCTTCAATCGTATAATTCGGGTGCATCCAGGGCATCCAAGGCATAAGCTCCGCCTTAGACTCAATGGCGGCTTCATAAACCTGATTGATAAATTCAGGCCCGTGCGGCTTGATCAACACGAATCCATCAGTTAACTCCCGTCGCCTGATCACCACTTCTCTCCTTTATTTCGCGTCATAATTAAAACTGATCCGGACAATACGGGCGATGCCTGGTGCGCATTACCCTGTCCCAAACGGGCAAGGCATCGGGTTTAAGGGCCTCAAGACGCCCCATGCGCGCCGCTTCGGCGGCGCTGACCCGGCCGAAGAGGAGCATGGCCATGGTGCTGACCGGTATCACAAGCTCCGGCTTTTGGCCGGTACGTTCGATAACCGCCTTTCCATCTAAAACTTCCATTTTCCACCGACCCTGGTTCCACGGGCACAGATCATCATGAAG
>CAZVRN010000489.1:0-1674 GCA_964629485.1 uncultured Thermodesulfobacteriota bacterium
ATAAACGAGAGATATCCAGGAATAAGAGGCAGGACGCAGGGGGAGGCAAAAGAGAGCAAACCTGCGGTAAAGGCAATAAAATGACTCACTTCTGTGGATGCCACGGTCATACAGGATTCCCGGTTAATCTCATTTCACAATATTCACAAGATATTTTTAATTTATCCGCCATTTTAGCAACCGTCAAGTGCGGCAGCTTCATCTGGTTCTTTTTCAGGCTAACGGTGTCCTTATCAGCAGACCCGGTGAGTTGTTTCCTTCACAAAGACTTTAAAAGGTCAGCGGTGGGATCATGCCCGTGTTTCAGCACCCTTGTCAGGCTGGCAGTCACGTTCGGCGGCAACCGCGGCAGCATTTAATACCTGTGTTTTGGCCCATAAAGGTCCTCTTTTTCGTCTTGCATAAAAAAATAAAACATGCTAGAAGAGTCATTGTTACTGGGGTGTCCAAATAAACGATTAAAACAATAAAAAAGAAAGGAAGAAAACAAATGAACATTGATGACGTAAAAAACATAGCTGTTATTGGTGCGGGAAACATGGGTCACCAGATTTCCCTTCATTGTGCCATTCGTGGTTATAAAACTACGTGTACGGATGTTTCCGAGGAAGTTCTGAAAAAAGCCGAGGCCTTTGTAGACAACTACCTGCCCGGCCGCGTTAAAAAGGGAAGACTGACCGAAGAACAGGCTAAACAGGCTCGTGAAAATATTACTTTCGTCCCGACCCTCGAAGAGGCGGTAAAAGATGCCGACTACGTTATCGAGGCTGTTCTGGAAGTGGTTGATCTCAAAAGAAAAATCTTTAAGGACCTCGATGAGAAGGCGCCGCCTCACGCTATTCTGGCCACCAACAGCTCTGCTATTGTCAGCTCCAGGATTGCGGACGTCACAAACCGCCCTGAAAAAGTTTGTAACCTCCATTTCTTTAATCCGGCCCTGGTAATGAAGCTGGTTGAAGTCGTTCAGGGACCCCATACATCTGATGAAACCGCTGAAATTTCCATGGCCCTCTGCGAGAAGCTGGACAAGGTCCCCGTGCATCTCAAAAAAGAAGTTGACGGTTTCCTGTTGAACCGGATTTTCGGGGCCATAGGGCGCGAGGCCCAGTGGCTGCTGGAGATGGGCGTTGCCAGTTTTGAAGACATTGACAAGGCTTGTGTCTACGGCGCGGGTCATCCCATGGGACCCTTCCGCCTGATGGATCTTACCGGTATCGACCTGGCCTATACCATGGGTATGGAAGCTTTTAAAGCCACCGGCGATCGAAGTGCTCTGCCGACCCCGAGCGTGGTCGAACGTTACGTTAAAGGTCATTACGGGCAAAAAACCGGTAAGGGCTGGTACGACTATTCCGGGAAGTAACAGGTACAGCTTGAATTCGGTCTGGGGCGGTTCTTCCGCCCCATTTCTATGCATGGCGGCGCCTGAGCGGTCCCGTGGAGTCTTGCGTCCGATAAGGCCGGGCAATATTTTTGAACTTTTTTCTTGCAGTCAAACATAAAACTCTTAATAATAGTGATAAGTTAATGTTAATATCGATTAAGCAGACAACCACATTTTGTTTGTTCTTTATTTTGAAGAGTGGTTTTTATTCAAATTAACCGTGAGGAGGGAGCTTATGGCTGAATTTACATTGGATGAGGATCAGCAGCAAATTCAGGACATGACGCGCC
>CAZVRN010000490.1:0-1647 GCA_964629485.1 uncultured Thermodesulfobacteriota bacterium
CTGCCTTCAAATGAGTCATATTGACCCGTAAGAGTTTCATCTTTCTTACCTTCCCTCCTTTTACTCCTCTATCCCGGCCAGCCTTTTGGCCGCTTTTTTTCTGCCTTCCAAATCGCTTTCCCGAAAGATTGTCATCCGGTGGGCTTCCGGGGAGCCGCCTCCATGGATATCCGAGATAGTATCGGCGCTTTCCATGGCCATTTTTTCAACCAGGCGAAACATTTTAATCCTGTTTTCCACCGGAATGTCATTGACAGCCTTCAGGTATTTTTGTATCAACCGCCCGATCTCAGGATTCTCAATATCCCTGTCCGAAGGCAGGTCCGATACAAACCCGCCGCAAATATCTATCATCAGTCGAGTGGCTTCCGCCATCTCCTTGCCTTCGTGGATTTTTGAAGTATTGGCCAGGATGGTATCAATAAAATAGGTTCCCGAAGGTTCCTTTTTCCCTTCGTAGGAAGCCGCCAGGCTGCACCCGTAAAGGGTTTCTGCCCGGTGGATCATGTCAATCACTTTTTGCCGGTGATGGCCCACTTTGGCGGTTCCGTTATAATCCATCATGGTCAGGGCCGCGCCGGTCATACAGTCAATTTTGCCCGATTTGCAGCCCCCGTGGCTTTGCCGGTGGAATGATGAGAACTTAATCACCATTTCCGCCGCGAATTCGATTTCACCGCACAGGAAAACCCTTTCCCAGGGAACAAAAACATTATCAAATATAATGGTCGGGCAGTACTTGGAGTATCTTAGGTTTCCTATGTCGCAGCCGTCAATTTCCCGTGTATCAAGGCTCGACCGGCCGACAACGTGAATCAGGCCGGGAGTATCCGCGGGAACGGCAAAGGCAACCGCGTAATCCTCATCGCCTTTTCGTAAGGCACGAGTGGGAAGGACGATAATTTCATGACAGGACAGGGATCCGGTTTGATGTGCTTTGGCGCCCCGCACGATGATGCCGTCATCCCTCCGCTCCGCCACGCGCAGATACATATCCGGATCAGGTTGTTCATGAGGCGGCAGAGAACGATCTCCCTTCACATCTGTTACACCGGCGTTTAAGGTCAGGTCATTTTTTTGAACGTATTTTAAAAACTCGGTGAAACGCTCGTAATAACCGGTTCCGTACTTTTTATCAATATCGTAGGTGACGATGGACAATGTGCAGAGACAGTCCAGGCCCGTACATCGCTGATGGCAGGTACCCACATATCTTCCAAGGGCGCGGTTGATCTTGACGCGCGCCACAAGATCCTCAATGGATCCGGGCGGCAGGGTGAACCGGTTGACCGGTTCATGAATCAAGGGGCTTTCCGTGACAATCAGGTCACGGTACTCTTCAAGTTCAGCAAACTCATAGGTAGCGGCCGTTGATTCGATGCCGGCCCGAAGCCTGGGATTATCCACGACCTCGGTGATCTTTTGCCCGAACATGTAGGCCGTGGGGTTCATGCGTCTCAAGGAGGCAATGTATTCATCTTTCGTTTTTAGGCCCATTTTTTTCCTTCTTAAAATTGATACCTTTGATTTTGATCCATTTTTCATTCTTTTATCCAAATATGAAAGAATGTCAAGGAGAGTTTCTCCGGCATGTATGTAGTTTTAAAACATGGGTAACACTCCGAAGGTGTATACTGATGTAGTTCT
>CAZVRN010000491.1:0-1647 GCA_964629485.1 uncultured Thermodesulfobacteriota bacterium
AATCGCTCCATCTGACCGCTATTCCGCTGGCGCTCCATAGCGGCAGGTGAGCTTGTGTGTTAACTTTAGCCCTTTTGGAGCAAAATGGAATTTAGACTAATATATATGGCCGGGTGGCCCAGACAAACAAGTTGTCCGGGCCACTCGGCCGCTTACGGCTTCCAAACTTCCCAGACCTTGCCCACCAGTGGAAAGCCGGGCTTGAGCGTGACCTGCCCGGGCTGCCAGCCTGAAGGCGTGACTTCTCCGGTATCCCGGACGTGCTGAAAAGCCTTGATCTGGCGGATCAACTCATCAGGATTGCGGCCTACCTCCGGCGTCAAGACCTCCATTGCTCGAATGACAAAGTCGGGATCAATGATGAAGCGCCCGCGAATGTCTACTCCGGCAGATTCGTCATACACCCCGTAAACCGCGCCGATTTTACCTCCGGCATCTGATAACATCGAAAAGGGCACGCCGCCTTCCACCATCTTGGACAATTCCTGCTCCTGCCAAATCTTATGAACAAAGCGGCTGTCAGTGCTGATTGCCAGTACTTCCACCCCCAGCGCCTTCAATTCCTCGTAACGAGCGGCGACCGCCGCCAGTTCGGTCGGTCAAACAAAAGTAAAGTCTCCCGGGTAAAAACAAATAACAATCCACTGACCTTTGTAGTCCGAGAGCTTGACAGGCTTGAATCCCGCGTCTGACACAAAAGCATTCGCCTCAAAATCAGGGGCTTCTTTACCGACACGCGCTAACATTTCACTCACCTCCTGTGATGGTGTCGCCCCCGCTGCCGGGGCGGTGGATTCGGGTGCGGGTGTAATTGGCCCGCGTGCGGGTTGAACGCAGCCATCTTTAAGTTCCGGCATAATCAACCTCCCATACAAGTCATAAAATGTTGCCTTTCGTATTTTCAACCAGCGGCCTGAGGCTCCGCTTAAGCAGCAGGAGCATACAGGAGCATAACGGATTTATCGGCCCGAGTTTACGGTTGTGGCCAGTTTACTTATTTGGGGTAATATTTGTCAACCGTGCTCCCGACTTCTGTCAGCCACTCTTTTCTTTGCCTTTCAGAGCTGACAACGATGATGTTGAACATTTTTCGATAAAAATTACTCACACCGCATAAACCGAAAACGCAATTTTTCCATATGGTTTCAAGCGGATCGCCAAATACATCCTTTTCTCTTTTCGTTTCTGTATCCGAGGTATTAAACACGAGAGCTGATTTTGCCTTCAACAGGCCGTTTGGTACGCCTTCTCCCTTGTCTTCTCCCAGGAATTCATAGGCGACTCCGGGACGAATAACTCGATCAATCCAGCCTTTTAAAATTGCCGGCGGCTGACCCCACCAGTTCGGGTGAATGATAATAATTCCGTCTGCCTTGGAAATTTCGGCGCAATGTCTTTCAATTACTGGGGGCAGGGGTGCGTTTTGGGGAATTTCTTCTGATTGCAATACGGGGTCAAACTTTTCTTCATACAGGTCATGAAAATAGATTTCATGCCCGTTTTGCTTCAGCGTTGCCATGGCGGTAGCGGCTATGGCGTGGTTAAAACTTTCCTTGCTGGGATGGGCCAGTATTACGGATATCCTCATCTTAAACCTGGATTATGCGTCTGAGATGTCAAAAAAGCACTTCGACATGAGCTAACTAT
>CAZVRN010000492.1:0-1641 GCA_964629485.1 uncultured Thermodesulfobacteriota bacterium
TTAACATTATAGAACAAGAAGCAAAAGCTTATTTTAACGATATGTTACAACATGAAATTATAAAAAGTATAAAAAGTAAAGATTTGGGGGTGTCGGTCTCCGCATTTTAGCGGAAGGGCCTGCGGCATTAATTAAGCCTAAAGCAGAGGCCACGGTCATTGCCCTTGACTGGGTTTTCACACCCCGGCCAGAGGCTTTGCCGGCAGCCCGGCCACCTTTGACCACTCCGTCTTTGCCTAGTTTCTGCTTTGTTTAAAATTCACCGAAAAATTATTCAGTATCTAAATAAAAAGAGCTTGGCAAGGGAAAAAACCAGCCCGGGCCTTTACCGGCCTGTTCATGGGCCGGGTTCCGCGATCTCAAGAAAACCGCAGGTTCATGAGAGATTTTAAAAATAAAGTCTTTTATCAGCCGCCGGATACGAGTAGTATTGAAGCGAATGGAAATGACAGCATGGACCCGCGTGTAAAAAAAGAAATTGAAAGCGCCAGGCTGCTTTATGCCGAGTACGGCCGGGCCCTGTCAGAAGATGAACAAATCAGCAGGCTTTTGACCAGATACAAAGAAGCCGCGATCAAAACCGGCGAGAAAATGCGGGAGATCGGAATTGAAAAATCATGTACCGAGTGTGCCCTGGACCTCGACGAATGCTGCTGCTTTAAAGGAGTGGAAGAAAAATACGACCGCATCATTCTGCTGATCAACCTCGTTATGGGCGTTGAAATCCCCGAATCCCGCGAGATACCCGGTTGTTGTTTATTTGTGGGGAGCAGGGGCTGCAAGATGACTGCGCGGCATTATTTCTGCGTCCATTACCTGTGCCCGTCCCTCAAGGCCCTGCTGGGACCATCGGCCGTGGATGACTTCCAGTCCGTGGCCGGGGAAGAGCTTTCTTGCGGCTGGGAAACCGAGCAGGCCATTCGCGCATGGCTCAAAGAGCGGGGAAATAAGGGAATATAAAGACCTCTGTTCTCCAGTGTCAGCCAGGCTTGACAAACCCGGACCTCTGCATGAATAATATCTCACTTCGATTATTGTTTACCGGATTCGACATGCCCCTTGGCTTTGGAGGGGAGGCCGGGGAAAGCTGGATTTTTCCTGGGAAAATAATATCAAGGCGGAGGTTTTTTCATGGCCATAAAAATCAGCGTGGAGCTTTCGCATATCTGCCCCCCGGATGAGATCGCCAGGCACGCGGCCGCGCTTGAAGCAAGCGGTTTTCATCGTGTCTGGGTTCCTGACACCGCGGTCTCCCCCTGGGAAGCCTGGCTCGCGGCCAGCCTCATTGTCCAGGGCACGGACCGCATCCAGGTCGGACTGGGGGTAACCAATCCCTATACCCGTCACCCCGTGGTCGTGGCCCAGATGGCGGCCATGATGCAGCATTTGAGCGGCGGGCGGCTGACGCTTTCCATGGGTAAAGGCATTGGCCGGTTCCTGGACAAGGCCGGGGTCACCCGGTCTGAGGCCGCCGTGGAAGAAAGCATCGCCATCCTGCGGGGCCTGATGGCCGGTGAGCGCGTGAGCTTTAACGGCCGCGCCTTTCATATTGACGCTCTGCGCATCAGGACGATTCCCCCGGAAAAGACGGTGCCTATCTATCTGGCGGCTATCGGACAGGCCGGTTGGGAGACGGCTATG
>CAZVRN010000493.1:0-1632 GCA_964629485.1 uncultured Thermodesulfobacteriota bacterium
TTGTTTTGATTACACTAAAGACCCTCTTGGCTGTTTTCCTCTACAGCCGGGCCCGGAACAATCCGGTTTGAATAATTGGGTGTGTGACTTCATAAAAAAAGCGAATGCCCAGCTTTTTAGAAGCGAACCGCTGATAAAAAATGAACAGGAAACAGAAAGGACCACTGAGCACCTGCGCTCGCTTGGATATATTGATTAATTGCTGGGTTGAACACTTTGCGGCAAGCGATTTTGCCTGTGAACAGAATTAAATTTTTACTTGCCCTCAAACAGGCAGTAAGATAAAGTCGTAATATGCAAAAGATAGGTTTGGTTGTAAAAAAGACTGCATCGAAGGCTAGGCTGGCCGCTGAAGAATTAAAAGTATGGCTCAAAAAGCAGGGGTTAGATGTTTTTGTTGATGAGGTGGAAGTAACCATTAATTCCGATTCCTGCCCCATTGAACAGCCTTCTCCCATCCCGGCGGATGTAAATTTAATTGTGGTGCTGGGGGGAGATGGAACACTGCTATATGCCGCCAGGGCTGTCAGTAAAAAGGGGGCACCTCTTCTAGGTGTTAATTTAGGGGGCCTGGGATTTTTAACTGAGATAGGGCTGAAAGATTTGTATCCGACTATGGAAAAAGTTCTAACCGGAGAGTTCAGGGCCGAGGAAAGAATGATGCTCACGGTTACGGTCCTGCGTTCCGGAGAATCTATTGCTGAATATACAGTTCTTAATGACGGCGTTATTAACAAGGCCGCCTTGGCCAGGATTTTAGACCTCAAGGTAAAAATAAATGGTAAAAACTTGACCGCTTTCCGCGCTGACGGCCTGATCATATCCACCCCGACCGGTTCAACCGCTTATAACCTTTCAGCCGGGGGACCCGTTGTATATCCGACCCACGAAAGTATACTTCTGACCCCCATCTGCCCGTTCACCCTCAGCAATCGCCCCTTAATACTGCCCGAGACGGCAAAAATAGAAGTAGAAGTGGCCCCAGAAGCTTCGGACCTGCTTCTAACTGCCGATGGTCAGGCTTTTTGCAATCTCCAACCCGGAGATATAGTCATCGCCGAGCGCGCCGATAACAGCATTTCTTTGATTAAAAATCCTTATAAAAATTATTTTGAAATCCTCAAAACGAAACTAGGCTGGGGTTAATTTCAAGGTTACGTGGAGAGATCCGGGTAATGCTAATTAAAGAGGTTAATCGGCTTGAAGCTTTTAGATCGGCTGATTGCCTGGCCAAAAAACTTATTCATCAAGATGCCTTTGCCCGGTTACAACCAGGATGAGGATGAGGGAATCACGGGCATGGAGGGTTCTTATTGATTACTCACTGTGTAGGAGAAGCCGATCATGAATGAGGATGAGGTTGTAGTTGTCCCTATCGAAGACAGTATTGACCTGCACACTTTCCGCCCCGAGGAGGTTCCATTGTTGCTAAATGATTACTTCCAGGCATGTCGCGAGAAGGGATTTAAGGAAGTACGGGTTATTCACGGCAAGGGAACAGGCATTTTAAGGGCAGGCGTAATTTCCTTCCTGGAAAAATCAAGTCTGGTAGAATCCTATCACCAGGCTATGCCCGAGCGAGGCGGCTGGGGGGCCACTATCGTAAGGCTAAAGAGCCTTTGAGACTGTTTT
>CAZVRN010000494.1:0-1622 GCA_964629485.1 uncultured Thermodesulfobacteriota bacterium
GCCAGGACACGATCTCGGCCCTTAAGGCTCTTTCCAGGCTGGGTCTGCATCTTAAGGTCCGGGGCTTCAGTTACAGCGAAGAGGTGCCCAAAGACAAGATCATGGACCAGGATCCGAAACCGGGTGTAAAGGTCAAGAGAGATCGGGAAGTCCGGGTCATCATTTCGAAAGACAGCAGGCAGGTAAAACTGCCCGATCTCAGGGGATTATCCTTAAACCAGGCCCGGTCCATCCTCGAGCAGGCCGAGTTATCGGTCGGGCTGATAAGCTACGCATACGGCTCGACGCCTGAGCAGGAACGGGACCGGATTTTAGCGCAGGCGCCTGAAGCCATGACCTTGGTGGCCAGAAAGACCAAGGTGGACCTGCTGCTGAGTCTGGGCCCCCGTCCCACGGAGGTTGTCATGCCCGACCTGACCGCTCAAAATTACAGCGTGGCCCTGCTGAACCTGGAGAGGCTCGGCTTGAAACCAGGCCCGCTTCAATATGAAAGCCGGGCCAACTGGCCGGTCGGGGCGGTCCTGGTACAGGAGCCGCTCCCCGGAAGCCGGGTCGCTCAGGGAGAGACGGTCAGCCTGGTCGTCAACCGGGCTGGAAGCAACGGTTTAGCTGAGTATAAATTTCATCTTTTAGAATACCGGATCCCGAACGGCCTCCTGCGGCGGGACATTCGCTTTTACATTAAAGTAGGCCATTTTCAGTTTAATATCTACGAGGGCTGGCATGGACCGGGCGAAACGGTGCAAACACTGGCCCTGGTCCCGGGGCCTCTTAAGGCCTGGGTCTTGGAAGACGAAGAAAAACGAACGCTGTACGAAAAATAAACCTGGAGAAGAGCAAGATGTTTAAAATAGCCGCTTCCATTCTTTCGGCTGACTTTTCACGGCTGGGCGAAGAGGTCGAATCCGTTACCGAGGCCGGTTCGGACTGGATACACATTGATGTCATGGACGGGCACTTTGTGCCCAATTTGACCATCGGGCCCCTGGTCGTAAAGGCTTTACGCCCGGTTACGGACCTGCCCTTTGACGTACACCTGATGATAGACAACCCGGATAAATACATTGATGACTTCGCCGCCGCCGGGGCTGACTGGCTGACCGTGCACGCCGAAGTCCTGCCTCACCTTCACCGCACTCTTCAGGCGATCAGGGAAAAGGGCATGCATGCCGGGGTCGCCCTGAACCCCTCCACTCCCCTGAACATGCTGGAACACGTGATGGACGAACTGGACCTGGTTCTGATCATGTGCGTGAATCCCGGGTTCGGAAATCAATCCTTCATCCCGGGCAGCCTGGAAAAAATTCGCCGCCTGCGTAAAATGATTGCCGGGCACAGCCGTGATATTCAGATAGAAGTTGATGGAGGGATCAAGATCAACAATATCGCCACGGTGGCCGAAGCTGGAGCAAACGTCTTTGTCTCCGGTTCAGGTATCTTCGGCCAGATGGATTACCAGGTGACCATCGAGCTTATGAAGACGAACCTGAAGGCTGTTCAAGGCGGCGGATGAGACCGGTTTCTTGGGCCGGCCTTTCTCAAGAACAGCCAAGCCCCCCAAAAAGAGGCAGGTTATCATGGAAATACCAATTTATTCTGCGGCAGAACTGGCCTCAAGGGCA
>CAZVRN010000495.1:0-1621 GCA_964629485.1 uncultured Thermodesulfobacteriota bacterium
CGTTGATCCTGAAGGGAATAAGAAAGAGACGGCCAGTTTTAATTCGATTTATATGATGGCCGATTCGGGGGCGCGCGGCAGCAAGGACCAGATGAAGCAGCTTGCCGGAATGCGCGGTCTCATGGCCAAACCGACCGGTGAAATAATCGAGCAGCCGATCATCGCCAACTTCCGGGAAGGGTTAAGCGTTATCGAGTATTTCGTTTCAACTCACGGCGCCCGCAAGGGGCTGGCTGATACTGCCTTAAAAACAGCTAATTCCGGTTATTTAACCCGGAGATTGGTGGACGTGTCACAGGATTGTATTGTCACTGAATATGATTGCGGCACACTGGATGGGACCTGGGTCGAATCCCTTCGGGAGGCCGGTGAGGTCATCCAGCACGTGGGCGAGCGTGTTCTGGGACGAACCGCCCTGGAAGATATTCTGGACCCTTATAGTGATGAGGTCCTTGTCAAGGCCAATGAAGAGATAGACGAAAAGGCCCTTGTCAAGATTGAAGAGGCCGGCCTGGATCGTGTTCAGATACGATCGCTTTTGACATGCCGGGCCAAGCGGGGTGTATGTGTTAAATGCTACGGCCGCGACCTCGCCCACGGCCATCCCGTTGAAATCGGTGAAGCTGTCGGAATCATTGCCGCCCAATCCATCGGTGAACCGGGAACCCAGCTTACCATGCGTACGTTTCATATTGGCGGCACGGCCAGCCGCCGCGTTGAGCAGACTCAGATCATCGCTCGGAACAAAGGTAAAATCAAGTTTGTTGACCTGCACACGGTACAATCCTCGGGCGGCGAAATGGTGGTCATGAGCCGCAAGGGTGAAGTAACCATTATAAGTGCCCAGGGACGTGAACGAGAGCGTTACCAGGTTATTTACGGAGCTCATTTAAAAGTCAAGGAAGGCGACGAAGTCGAGCCCGGTCAGGTATTGGCCGAATGGGATCCATTCACTACTCCAATTTTGACCGAAGTTTCCGGGCGTGTTCGATTCGCCGATATTCAGGTGGGCAAGACCATGATCGAGAAAGTCGACCCAGTCACCGGAATGTCAAGCAAGGTTATTAGTGAGTACAAGGAGACCGAGGCTCGTCCCCGGATTATCATCACCGATTCCAGCGGCCGGGTTAAAAAGAACGAGCACAATCTTCCGACCCGGTATTCTCTCCCGCTGAACGCCATTATACTGGTGCAGGAAAAAGATCAGGTCGAAGCTGGAGACATCCTGGCCAAGATCCCTCGGGAAACAACCAAGACCAAGGATATCACCGGCGGTCTGCCTCGAGTGGCCGAACTTTTCGAGGTCAGAAAACCCAAAGAGCATGCGATCATCAGTGAAATTGATGGAATAGTCTCTTTTGGCAAACAAACTAAAGGCAAGCGTAAGGTTATTATTACCCCGGACGTGGGCGAGCCAAAGGAATACGTCATCCCCAGAGGGAAGCACATCACGGTGCATGAGGGTGATTACATCCGGGCCGGTGAACCCCTGATGGACGGTTCGGTGAACCCGCATGATATCCTCGCCATCCGCGGTTTAAAGGAGCTGGCTAAATACCTGGTTGATGAAATCCAGGAGGTCTACCGCCTCCAGGGCGTTCAGATTAACGATAAGCATATC
>CAZVRN010000496.1:0-1608 GCA_964629485.1 uncultured Thermodesulfobacteriota bacterium
GGCGTCAATATGAGCAGCAATACCAATATTGCGGATTCTTTCTAATGGAACAATACGAGGCAATGGAAGATTTAACCCTACCAGCGATAATGAGCAAAGGCCTTATTCGCCTCCGCCATGCGATGGGTATCCTCCTTCTTTTTTACTGCCGCGCCCCGGCCTTGAGCCGCGTCCATTAGCTCTCCCGCAAGTTTGGCCACCATGCCCTTTTCTCCCCTGGCCTTGGCATACAAAATCAGCCAGCGTATACTCAAGGCCAGACTTCTTTGGTGCCTGACTTCAACCGGGATTTGATAGGTGGAGCCACCGACCCGGCGACTCTTGACCTCCACTACCGGTTTCACATTTTCGATAGCCTGCTCAAAAACTTTTATTGGATCCTCCTTGGTCCGAGCGGCAATCTGGTCAAAGGCCCGGTAAATAATTTTCTCAGCCAGGCTTTTTTTCCCCCGGCGCATAATGGCATTGATAAATCTCGCCACGAGCGGACTGTTATATTTTGGATCCGGCGTAATCTCTCTTTTGGGAACTTCTCTTCGCCTGGGCATGGTTTATCCTTTACTTGGGCCGTTTGGTTCCATATTTGCTGCGACCGTTTCGGCGGTCCTGAACGCCAATGGTATCAAGAGTTCCCCGAATGACATGATAGCGCACTCCGGGCACGTCTTTGACTCGTCCGCCGCGGATAAGCACGACAGAGTGCTCCTGAATATTGTGTCCCTCTCCGGGAATATAGGTCGTAACTTCCATGCCATTGGTTAACCTGACCCTGGCCACCTTTCGTAAAGCCGAGTTAGGCTTCTTCGGTGTCTGGGTATAAACGCGGATGCAGACGCCCCGTTTTTGGGGACTGCCCTTCAAAGCGGGCGTTGCAACCTTTTTAACCTTATTTTTTCTTCCCTTACGGACCAGTTGATTGATCGTAGGCATATAATCTTATCCCTTTACCTTCATCTCTCATACATCTCTCATAGCAAGGCCCTCAAAGGGCCGTTTCCACGCTTGCTGGAGGTGGCCCGGCAAGGGCCGAAACATTTAAGTAGTTACCACAACCACCAAAAAGGTTGAATCTACTAGAAATAATTCGTTTCTGTCAAGGATTTTTTCATAATTCGCTTTAACTTACCTGATTTTTTTAGGACAGATTACTTCCTGAAAACAACTGCATTCCAAATGATGAAAAATTCGCCTTAAAACATACCTGATCCCAGGAATCATTCTGCCTTAATCTGTAGGTTCAGCCTCTTTTTTTTCTCCTATTTTACGATACCTAGCCAGACCGGTCCCTGCCGGGATAAGCCGGCCCATAATGACGTTCTCCTTGAGCCCGGTTAACCGGTCAACCTTACCGGCGATAGCCGCCTCGGTTAATACCTTTGTCGTTTCCTGGAAACTGGCGGCCGAGATAAAACTCTCCGTGGATAAAGAAGCTTTCGTGATACCCAAGAGTAACGGCTCACCCATGGCCGGTTTTTTATTCTGGGCGATCATTAGTTCGTTCACTTCTTCGAAGCGATACCGTTCAACTTGTTCGCCCAGCAGAAAGTCAGTGTCACCAGGATCAGTGATGCTGACCTTCCGAAGCATCTGGCGCACGATGATTTCGAT
>CAZVRN010000497.1:0-1595 GCA_964629485.1 uncultured Thermodesulfobacteriota bacterium
GGCGCAGCCCGCTTCTTTCATCATGCTCAGCAGTTCAAAGTCCACTGTATCCGCCCTGGTTTGGCAGCACCAGCGAAAGCCCAGGTTCATGCGGCTTAATTCCCGGCAGAGTTCCATCGTCTTTTCCCGGTTGAGGCTGAATTCCAGGTCAATGAAATAGATGGACCTGGCTTTATATTGGCCTGCAACTTCTTCCACTTCGGCCAGGATTCGGTCCAGGGACTTGGTGCGCAGGCCGGGCCCGTACATGGCCTTGAGACAGAAAGAGCACGAAAACGGGCACCCCCGGGACGTTTCGAGCAGGGCCAGGTCGCGGCCCAGAAGCTCATAGCCGTAAAGATGAATATCAATAAGATCGTAGGCCGGCCTCGGCAGGAGGTCAAGATCAACCTGGTCCCGGTCCGGCTCGTGGACGACCAGGCCGGACTCTTCGTAACTGAACCCCGGGATACCCCGCGGATTACCGCCCGCGTTCGCGAGATCAAGCAGAGCGGTCTCAAATTCTCCCCGCACGAGCGCTGCGGCCCCGGTTTTTTTCAGCATGAATTCCGGCTGCACAGTGCCATGGGCTCCGGCCAGGATCAATTTTTCCGGGAAAAGGCCCCGGGCCAGTTTCACCACTTTTTCCCAGTCTGGATCAGGGCATTGCCAGCGATCCAGCGGGCTGGAGTCAAGAACGGTTAAATCGCTCTTCCCGGCCGCCAGCCTGATTTCCTCGGCCGTGGCCCCGGTGGCCCGGGCGTCTATCAGCAGGACCTCGTGCCCCTCACGGCGAAGCATGGCCGCGGCATTGAGCAGGTCAAGGGGAGGCCAGGCCCGGTTGTAGCGGCGGGGCCGGTCCTGTCTTCCTTTAAAATTCGGGTTGATTAAAAGCAGCTTCATGGTCGATTTACCGCTGAATATCTTTCATGGCCCGCCTGGCCAGGTCGCTCCATCGCGTTCCCGGGTAGCGTTCTATGACCGTTTGAAACGCTTTTCGGCTCTCGTAAACGGCCTGGAGACGCAGGTTGATCAGCCCGATGTGGTAATACGCCTCTGCAGTATATTCTCCCTGCGGAAAATTAGCCACTAAATCATTAAAGGCGGCCAGGGCCTCACGGTCTTCCTTGGCCTTGAATAAGGATACGGCTGCAAAGTATGCGGAGCGTTCCTTCAAATCAGGCTGCTCGGTCTTCTCGGCTGTTTGAAGAAAGAGGTAATAAGCTTCCCTGTACCGTCCCCGGTCAAAGAGAAGCATGGCTTTCTGAAAGAGCTCGCCCGGCGCGTAGATTTCCGCCAGGCGGCGGCTTGATTCCTCGGCCCAGACTGAAGACGGGAACTTTTCCATGGCCGCCTTGAAGGCCTGGCCGGCTTTTTCAGGTTGTTTCAGGCGCTCATGGCAGAGCCCGATATGATAAAGGGCTTCGGCCAGCCACCGGCTTTCAGGGTATTCGCGCGGGAAGATGCTCCATGTTTTCAGGGCCTCTTTATAGCGTCCGTCATTGAAATAGGAAAGAGCCAGATGGTTAAGGGTTTGATCCACGATAGGCGAGAGGGGGAACCGTTCGAGGGCCTGGCTGAAGACCTGTCTCGCCTTCTCCCAGTTTTTTTCCTTA
>CAZVRN010000498.1:0-1593 GCA_964629485.1 uncultured Thermodesulfobacteriota bacterium
GACGAAAGGCCGGGGGTTCGCGGGAGTAATGAAACGCCACGGCTTTGCCGGCGGGGCGGCCAGTCATGGTGATACCACGCACAGGGCTCCCGGATCCATAGGCGCGGCTGCCTATCCGGCCAGGGTGTTCCCCGGTAAAAAAATGGCCGGGCATTATGGAAATGTTCGGCAGACAACTCAAAACCTGGAGATTGTCGACGTCAGGCCCGAATATGGGGTTATCCTTGTCAAAGGCGCGGTATCTGGACCATATAATGGGATTGTCCTGATCAAGAAACGTTAATTGTCCTGAGGATAAAATGGTAGTCGTTGATATATATAGTCTTAATAAAGAAAAAGTTGGTCAGGCCGAATTACCTGATGATATTTTCAATGTGCCTGTGAAGCCGCATCTTGTTCATGAAGTTGTCGTGGCCCAGTTAGCCAGCCGGCGGTCGGGCACGGCCTCGGTCAAGGGACGTTCTGAGGTACGCGGGAGCACTAAAAAACCCTACCGCCAGAAAGGCACGGGCCGATCACGGATGGGAAGCCGCAAATCTCCCCTCTTACGCGGGGGAGGAACGATTTTCGGCCCCAAACCAAGGGATTACAGCTACCGGCCGCCCCGGAAAGTCAGACGAAACGCTCTCAAAATCGCCCTGACGGCAAAGGTTCAGGATAAAGAACTCATGATTTTGAACGCGTTTGATCTGCCTGAAATTAAGACCAAACTTTTTATCGAAGCCATGGCCGGTCTGGACTTGAAGAATGCGCTGATCATTACGCCGGAACCAAACGAAAACCTGGAAAGGTCCGCTCGTAATGTCCCCGGCGTCAAGGTCCTCCGGTCAGATGGCCTTAATGTCTATGATGTTGTCAAATACAGGCATCTGGTGCTTTTGGAACCCTGTATTGATCAAATCAAAGAGAGGTTGCAGAAATGACAGAGGTAAGCCGGGCTATTATCAAACCTCTTATTACTGAAAAATCAACTCTCCAGAAAGAGATGAATAACCAGATCGCCTTTGCTGTTAATCCCCGGGCCAACAAGATCGAAATAAGCCAGGCTGTTGAACAGGCTTTTAAGGTCAAGGTTATCAAGGTTCGAACCATTAAAATGAAAGGTAAAAAACGGAGAATGGGCCGGACTTTCGGAAAACAGCCGGACTGGAAAAAGGCGATTGTCACCCTGGCGCCGGGGGACCACATTGAATTCTTTGAGGGCGTCTAGGTGAGAGGATAAAGGATATGGCCATAAAAAAGATTAAACCCACTTCCCCGGGGCGCAGATTTCAGACATATAGCACCTTCGACGAAATTACCCGGGATAAGCCCGAAAAAAGCCTGCTCAGGCCGCTGGCCAAGAGCGGCGGCAGAAACAATTACGGGCGCATAACCATAAGGCACCGCGGGGGCGGGCATAAGCGCCGCTATCGGCTTATAGATTTTAAGCGCGATAAAATGGATATTCCCGCTAAAGTTTTTTCCATTGAATACGATCCGAACCGCGGAGCGCGTATCGCTCTGTTACATTACCTTGATGGCGAGAAGCGCTATATCCTGGCCCCCCAGAAATTGGAGGTCGGCGATACAGTCATTTCCAGTGAAAAAGCC
>CAZVRN010000499.1:0-1586 GCA_964629485.1 uncultured Thermodesulfobacteriota bacterium
AATATTTTTATGTTGGCGGTGCAGTATGCATCTTGGCTCGCCGCGGAAGTTTTTCCTGTTTGTTTCGCGTCATGGCCAGGGCTTCAATGATTCTTTTGCGCGTGTCTTTGGGCAGAATAATCTCGTCTATAACCTGGGCCGTCCAGGTATGGCCCACGTCAAAAACGTCAACCTTTTCCCGGGAACGATTTAAATAGGCCTCGTAGGCGTCGTCTTCGATTCCTTTTCCATAAACCTGCCGATAATCCAGCTCCGAAGCCTCCACGGCAAACCGGGCCATGGGCCAGGCATAGGTCAGGTCAGCTCCCATGCTCTTCAAGGCGCCCATAACCATGCTCCCGGAATCAGCGTATGCTTCTCGCAGAACAATGCTGATCTTGGGTACGGTTGTCGTGGCGTAGACGTCCACGATCTTACCGACGTGCCTGAGCAGACCCCTGACTTCCTCTGACTCGCCAGGCACCACCGGCGGTGTGTCCACAAGGTTGACCAGGGGAATGTTATACGCGTCAAGCACCTGCAAAAAGCGGTAGTACTTATCGCAGGCATTCACTTCCAGGATACTGCCCGGATATTTGGGGTTGTTGGCCACCAACCCCACCACCTCGCCGTTAAACCGGCAGAAACAGGTAATCAGGTTCTTGGCGTACTCGTCCTTGATTTCCAGGTATTCCCCCTCATCAACCAGTGCCTTAATGACATCATGCATGTCATACGTTTCATCGAAATTATCTGGCACAATATCTTCCAGGCCCCCGACTTCCCGGACAGGATCATCGCTCCGCGCCCAGTCAGGCACCCTTTCCCTGAAATTCTGCGGCAAATAACGAATTAACTCGCGGCACTGGGCAATACTCTCCGCGTCATCATCTCCCACCATGTCTGCCGATCCGCTGAGCTGCATGTGGTAATCAGCC
The DNA here is from genome assembly GCA_964629485.1 of uncultured Thermodesulfobacteriota bacterium. Taxonomy (GTDB): domain Bacteria; phylum Desulfobacterota; class Desulfarculia; order Adiutricales; family JAFDHD01; genus JAFDHD01. Next base: position 918 of record CAZVRN010000499.1, read on the forward strand.
CCGCCCACGTTCCGGTCAAACTTCTCCGAAGTGGCCGCCTGGGTCTGCCGCGGACCGCCGAGCCACATGTTGGCCGATACCCGGCTCATCAGCAGAAAATCGCACAAGGTCGGAAGATACGCCCCGCCTGCAATACAGGGTCCCATGAGAACCGTGATCTGGGGAATTACGCCGGAATATAAGGATTCGAGCCGGAAATGCCAGTCTATCCCGGCGCGTGTTACATCTGTGTATCCAAGCCGCCCGCCCGAGGAATCAAGCAGGTTGATTATGGGGATTCCCCATCTCGCAGCCATCATCAGCACTTGGGCGTACTTCATAAGGTGTTGAGCCGCGGTCGATCCTCCCAGGACCGTGAAGTCAGAGGCGTAAATCATGACTAAACGGTCATGAACCTTGGCCGTCCCGACAACGGCTCCGTCGCAGGGGGCCAATGGTACGCGGCCGTCCATGCGCATACTGGTCGTGCCGACACATGAGCCCAGTTCATGGAAGGTGCCCGGGTCTATGAGTTTTTCAATACGTTCCCGGGCCGTGAGTTTACCTCTCCTGTGCTGCCGTTCGATGTGCTCGACCCCGCCGCCTAAAAGGTTCTGCTCCTGAATGGCCTTATATCTCTTAACAGCCTCGTCCAGACGTTTTCCCATTTTATATTTCTCCCCTCCGGTT
>CAZVRN010000500.1:0-1586 GCA_964629485.1 uncultured Thermodesulfobacteriota bacterium
ATATTCCAAATAAAAGAAGGGCATAATGATATCCAAATTCCGGTCATCGTCCATGACTTTCATCGTGCGCACCATGATATTGAAATCTCTGCCATAAGCGCCCAAATCCACGGGATTGACAGCGCTCGTGTTGATCCTGGGTATCTTCTCGTTAATGCGGTCCCTGGTTGACATTTCCAACTCAGGCAAAAGGAGATCATTCAATGCCGCCAGATCAGTAAAGAGCACCGATGTGCCTCCTCCAGCGCCTAAAAATCCGATCCGGGGGCCTTGAGGCAGCCTGGCTGAGATTGCAAGCATGATCACGTTGAGAAGCTGCTCCAGGGTTTGAACCTCTATGCCTTTAAACTGCCGCATAACAGATGAAAAGAGGCGGGGAGGTCCACACATGGCGCCGGTATGGCTCGCCGCGGCCCTGGCGCCCTGGCCGGTTATTCCGCCGCGTAAAATAACAACTGGTTTTTCAGGTGTTGTTTTTTTAAGCGCATTCATGAACGCCCTGCCGTCCTTTACGTCTTCGATATAGGCCGCAACGACTTTTATGGCCTTGTCTTCGCCGAAATACTCGATATAGTCATGGGCTCCCAAATCTATCTGATTGCCGTAGGAGACGGCCTTATTGACCGCAATTTTACGGGATTGCGTAAGGCGCAGGAAGTTTAAACTCACGCCTCCGGATTGCCCGAGAAAGGCGACCTCTCCGGCACCTTCCTGCTTCGGCAGAGGATTGAACGTCACTTTTGATTCAGCGCACAGTATACCGATGCAATTCGGACCCACGATTCTCGTTCCCCCTTGCCTGGCCCGCTGAACCATGGCTCTTTCAAGTTCAGTGTCCCCGACCTCGGAGAATCCCGACGTAAAAAAATGGACGAACTTTACGCCTTTTCTGACCGCGTCCGTGAGGGTGTCCAAGGCAAATCGCACCGGTACCTGCACGATTGCCAGATCCACTGCTTCCGGCAGAGCTTTCAGGGAAGGATACACTTTCACCCCGTCTATCTCCTTATGCGCCGGGTTAACCGGGTACAGCGCGCCCTGATAGCCGGTATGTTTCAAAAGCTGGTAATATGGAAGCTTGCCTTCTCCCGGGTTAGGTGAAGCCCCAACCACGGCGATACTTGACGGATAAAATAATTTCTTCAGGTCCATAAACCCTCCCTAAACAAGCCAAATTTCCGCTGAACATATTCATATCACTGAAAAACGCTGCGCAGTCAAATTAAAAATGATTCGTGCCCTAAAGATAAAGCCATGTCATCAGGCCAGATAGAAAGCCGCCCAGGCACCTGACAAGGCGGGTTGAAATTAAGAAAAAAGTATTAAAAATTTAAAAAAACGGCCTAAAAAATCATACTTTCTTCCTATTGACCCGTGTCATTTTCAGGATACGCTGTTAGCTAGAAAATGGTGTCTCATGTACGTCAAGCGATTAATCATATTTGTTTTGTTGGCTCACCTACTTGCCTTGCCGGTTATCATACTCGAGGCGAGAAACGCGCTTAAACCGGCAGGTCCAAGCGCTTTAAGCCAGCCAGATCGGAAGAGCGTCGTGTAGGGAAAGAGTGTAGATCTCGGTGGTCGCC
>CAZVRN010000501.1:0-1584 GCA_964629485.1 uncultured Thermodesulfobacteriota bacterium
GACTAACCTTCTGCGTTCTGACTATGGTAACGCGGGACGATTTGCCTGACGGCGGGGCCGGGCACGTGGCTGAAACCATTGCCGCGCTTCGGGAACACTGCCCGGGTGTGGGCGTGGAAGTTCTTATTTCCGATCTGGGCGGCAGCATGACGGCCCTGACAAAGGTTCTTGAAAGTCAGCCGGATGTGCTCAACCACAATATCGAAACAGTGCCCAGGCTGTACCCGGAAATACGGCCGCAGGCCGACTATGGCCGATCCCTTGATCTCCTGTCCAAAGCTAATGACTTCAAGCCGAGACCGGTCACAAAATCAGGAATGATGCTTGGCCTGGGTGAAACCCGGGAAGAAATTCTTAAAGCCATGGACGATTTAAGAAGGGCCGGCTGCGACTTGCTCACATTGGGTCAATACCTTTCTCCATCTGAAAAACATCATCCGGTAGCCTGTTATGTTCCGCCCGAAGTTTTTGACGAGTTGAAAAACCAGGCCCTGGAAAGAGGGTTTGCCGGTGTGGCCAGTTCTCCTTATGTCCGCAGTTCCTATCAGGCGGAAAAGCTCTTCAGGCTGGCCGCACAGAAAAGAACATTTTGATCGTTATCCGGGATTTGCCTTACAAAACAAGAAACAGAGAGGGTGAAACGCCAAAACAGAATATCCGGATTAAGAGCCAGAAAATTACTTGACCGGTTTATAGTATAGTGATATTTAAATTATTTTTCTTAACTGAATCGGTGAGGAAAAAATGTCCGCCTCTTTAAAAAAGACCCTGATGAATGTCGAACAAGTTTCCGTGACCCTGAAACGTATTGTTCGGGAGATACTCGCGGCTCACCCTGATGCCGGGAACCTGTGCTTAATCGGCATACGCACGGGCGGGGCCTTTTTGGCCCAGCGGCTTCAGAAACTGCTCGAACAGGAAAGCGGACGTCAGATTCCAACCGGAATTATAGATATCACACTGTACCGTGATGACTGGACTTTGATTGCCGCCAAGCCGATCGTAGGCAAGACTGCCCTGAATTTTTCTATTGATGATAAGCAGATCATCCTGGTGGATGATGTGCTGTTTACAGGGCGGACTGTCCGAGCCGCTCTTGACGCGCTGATTGACTTTGGCCGGCCTGCTAAAATTGAGCTGGCTGTTCTGGTGGACAGGGGACAGCGCGAATTGCCCATCTGCGCGAACTACACAGGTTTAACCCTCCAGGTCAGCCGGGAGCAAAGAATTAATGTCTATCTCTCTGAGGCTGGTTTCCAGGATGAGGTGGCCGTTGAAGGGCAATCTTAGGTGAAAAAAAGTACAAACGGCTATTGACAAGTAAGACACCGTTTCATATAACCCTTAGGTGTCAAAATGAGTAAATAGTTTCGTAAGCGGAGGCTGGAATGACTGAAAGTCAAAACAACACAGTCGGATCGGTCATGGTCGTCGGAGGAGGCATCGCTGGAATGCAGGCTTCCCTCGATTTGGCTGATTCAGGCTATTTTGTTTATCTTGTTGAAAAATCTTCGGCCATTGGCGGAACCATGTCTCAGCTCGACAAGACGTTTCCGACCAATGACTGTGCCATGTGAATTATCT
>CAZVRN010000502.1:0-1575 GCA_964629485.1 uncultured Thermodesulfobacteriota bacterium
CCCTTGCGGGTTGTTGAAGGAGAACATCTGGGGAGTGAGTTCGGGATAGCTGATGCCGCAGGTATGGCAGGCCAGGTGTTCGCTGAAAAAAAGCTCCCCCTGCCCCAGAACATCGACCACAACCGTGCCTTCCGAGGTACGCAGGGCCAGTTCCACCGAATCGGTCAAACGCCTGCTCAGGCCTTTCTTAATCACCAGCCGGTCCACGATCAGGTCCAGGTTGTGTTTCTTGTTTTTATTCAGCTTGATCTCTTCGCTTAAATCCCGGACCTCGCCATCGACCCTGACGCGAAGAAAGCCTTCCTTCCGGAGCTGATCCAATAAGTTAGCGTGTTCGCCCTTGCGGCCCGTCACCAGGGGAGCCATGATCACCACCCTGGAACCGGTCTCAAGCGAAAGAACCCGGTCCACGATCTCCTGAACGGTCTGGGAAGTGATTTCACGGCCGCATTTATAACAATACGGATGGCCGATGCGAGCGAAAAGCAGGCGCAGGTAGTCATAGATTTCCGTGACTGTCCCCACGGTGGAACGCGGGTTTTTACCGGCTGTTTTCTGTTCGATGGATATGGCCGGGGAGAGTCCTTCGATAAAGTCCACGTCCGGCTTGTCCATCTGTTCCAGGAACTGCCTGGCGTATGCTGAAAGGGATTCCACGTAGCGCCGCTGTCCTTCGGCGTAAACGGTGTCAAAGGCCAGGGTTGATTTTCCTGAGCCGGATAAACCGGTGATCACGACCAAGGCGTCTCTCGGGATATCGACATTTATATTTTTAAGGTTGTGTTCCCTTGCGCCTCGAACCACGATCATACCCCGGGGAGCAGGATTTTTTGAAATAGATTGGACCACCCTGTTTTCAAGCCTCCCTTTTCGATTTGAATCGAATTTTTTACTATGCCACCCTCAAGAGCCTATTTCAATATAAATAAGCAGCAGGATTTTTAAAATTAACGGGGAAAAGGTAATTCTGGCAAAGCATTTGCAACAGTTCTAAAAAAAATTTACAGAGGCGGGCTTAGGCAGGGTCATGTCGTTTACAGGTATCAGCCAAACCGGGCAAATCCAACCGGGTGAAGAACCGGGAAAAGTCAAACCCAGGACCCGGACCACCCAAAAGACGCGCTTCGATGAGCAACTCCGGCGGGCCGGGCAGCTCAGAAAAGACCGGGCCCCGGAAGAATACCGGCAGTTAGAGGCGATCAAATCGCTTGCCGTGCTATACCGCCTCCACATGAATACCGCCCTGCTTCGGTCCCTGGCCGACTCACCGGGCAATGAATCAGCCGGAACAGCATCCAGGCCCCGGGCCGGTTCAATGTGGTGGCCGGACCTGATAAAAGCCCTTGAATCGTTAAGACAGGCTTCACCAGAGGCCTTTCGCGGACCTGGCAACCCGTTGAATCAAACGGACCGGGAGTCCGTGCCTCCACCAGAACCGTCAGGTATTCAGCCTTTAAGACAGGATTTTGACGCGTTAATCGAACAAATCGCCGCAAAAAACGGCCTGGACGCCAACCTGGTAAAAGCCGTTATCAAGGCGGAATCTGATTTCGATCCCATGGCCGTGTCCGGCAA
>CAZVRN010000503.1:0-1573 GCA_964629485.1 uncultured Thermodesulfobacteriota bacterium
CCTGCCCCACCTGTGACGGACTGGGCACCAAGATGTATTTCGACCCGGACCTGATCGTCCCCAATCCTGAATTATCCATACGCGAGGGCGCCCTGGCCCCGTGGGCCAAAACCTCATCCGTCTATTTCTTTCAGCTCTTTGACGCCCTGGCCGAACACTATAAATTCGATATTTACACCCCCTTTAAAAAAATACCTGACAAAATAAAGAAGATATTGCTCTACGGCTCCGGGGACGAGGAAATTCAATTTTATTTCGAAAGGGGAGACCGCCGTCATTTTTACCGCCGTCCGTATGAGGGAATCATACCTCAACTGGAACGGCGTTACCGTGAGACAAATTCATCTTACATCCGGGATGATATTGAACGGTTCATGAACTATCAGCCCTGCCCGGACTGCCAGGGAGCCAGGCTGCGCCGGGAAAGCCTGGCCATTAGGGTTGGAGGCCTTAACATCAGCCAGGTTACAGCCTTTTCAGTGGCCGAGGCCCAAAAATTCTTTGCAAAACTCAGGCTTTCGAACCGTGAGATGGAGGTGGCGCGCCGCGTCATCAAGGAAATCAGGGAGCGGCTGGACTTCCTGGCTAACGTAGGCCTGGATTACCTGACCATAGACAGGGCTTCGGCCAGTTTATCCGGCGGTGAGGGCCAGCGTATCCGTTTGGCTACCCAGATCGGTTCGCGCCTGGTCGGCGTCATCTATATCCTGGATGAGCCTTCCATCGGCCTGCATCAGCGGGACAACAAGCGTCTGCTGGCCACTTTGGAAAAAATGCGCGACCTGGGCAATACCGTTCTGGTGGTCGAGCACGACGCTGAAACAATTCTGGCTGCGGATCATGTCCTGGACATGGGGCCCGGGGCAGGTGAAAACGGGGGCCGGATCGTTTTCGCGGGTTCGCCTGCGGAACTGCTTGAAAGCGAAGATTCTCTCACCGGCCAGTACCTTTCAGGCCGGCGAAAAATACGCGTACCGCTGAAACGGCGCCCGAACGATAACGGCGAGATCGTCCTGGTCAAGGCTTCGGCCAACAACCTGAAAAACATTGATGTCCGCATACCTTTGGGGACATTGACCTGTGTGACCGGAGTCTCGGGCTCGGGTAAATCCACCTTGGTCGTTGAAACGCTGTACAAGGCCCTGGCCCAGCGCCTCTACCGTTCCAAAAACCGGGCCGGTAAAGTTGAAGATTTAAAAGGGATTGAAAATATTGACAAAGTCATTGACATCGACCAAAGCCCCATTGGCCGCACCCCGCGCTCAAACCCGGCCACATACACCGGAGTCTTCACCTTCATCAGGGACCTTTACGCCAAACTTCCCGAGGCAAGAGCCAGGGGCTACAAGCCGGGACGTTTCTCGTTCAACGTAAAAGGCGGCCGGTGTGAAGCCTGCGAAGGCGACGGCATCCTGAAAATCGAGATGCATTTCCTGCCGGACGTTTATGTAACCTGTGAAACATGCCATGGCAGCCGGTATAACCGGGACACCCTGGAAATCCGTTACCGCGGCGCCTCCATCGCCGATGTCCTGAACATGACCGTCAATGAGGCCCTGGAGTTTTTTAAAAA
>CAZVRN010000504.1:0-1565 GCA_964629485.1 uncultured Thermodesulfobacteriota bacterium
GGCGCAAAGTATTGAAGAGGATGAGACGGCACGTCTGCAGAAAGATAAAGCCGATGAGATCCATATTATTAAAGGCGGCGTTCAAAGCCGCCTGGCTGAACTTTTAATCGGCAAAACACTTTCCGCTCCTTTGACCGAAGCCAGAAAGGGCGGAGGCAGCCTGCTCAAACGCCAGACAAAAATCACTGCGGAACATATCGAACAGATTGATCCGGCTGATTGGGACAATGTCTCGTTGGTCGAGGATAAAAAACGAACCATTCGCGAAGAAGTCGGCCAGATTATCAGCCGTTACAAAGAGCAGGTTAATACGGTAAACATGATTTTTGAGGACAAGATAGCTAACCTGCGCAAGGGCGATGAGCTGCCTCCGGGCGTGATCAAGATGGTCAAGGTATATGTGGCCATGAAACGCAAACTTTCGGTCGGCGACAAGATGGCTGGCCGTCATGGAAACAAAGGTGTGGTTAGCCGGATTCTGCCGGAGGAAGACATGCCTTATTTTGAGGATGGCACTCCGGTGGATATCGTGCTTAATCCTCTCGGAGTTCCTTCCCGAATGAATGTCGGACAGGTCCTGGAAACCCATCTCGGCTGGGCATCCAAGGAACTGGGCCGTCAGATTGCCGACTTATTGGGGAAGTTATCCTCGGATAAACTCCGCACCAGGCTGAAGACGATCCTGGGCCGAAAGGATTATAAAAAGTACGTTGACGGCCTTGATGACCAGCAGCTTACCACTCTGCTTGAGAGGTCATCGCGCGGCCTGCACGTGGCCACCCCAGTTTTTGACGGGGCTTCCGAAGAGGAAATACGGGATTTTCTTAAAATGGCCGGTCTTCCCGTAAACGGTCAGACATACCTGCGGGACGGCCGCACAGGCGAGAGGTTTGACTCCATGGTGACCGTGGGTGTGATGTATATGATGAAGCTCCATCATCTGGTTGACGACAAACTTCACGCCCGTTCCATCGGCCCCTATTCACTCGTTACTCAGCAGCCTCTCGGAGGCAAGGCCCAGTTCGGCGGCCAGCGGCTGGGCGAGATGGAGGTCTGGGCCATGGAGGCTTATGGCGCGGCTTATTCTCTGCAGGAATTTTTAACTGTTAAATCTGACGATACAATCGGGCGAACCCGGATGTATGAAAAGATTGTTAAAGGCGATAATGTCCTTGAAGCGGGCATACCGGAGTCCTTTAATGTCCTTGTCAAGGAATTAATGAGCCTGGGTTTGGATGTAGAACTCATCGAGGACGGTGAAGTGCCCGAGGCAATCGAACAGGCTGATAATTAACCACAAAACAGGAGAAGGAGGGACATTTTGGAAGATATATTAAGTTTGTTTAATCGACCGAAGGATCCCATGCCATACAATGCAGTCAGGATTTCCTTGGCTTCACCAGAAAAGATAAAACGTTGGTCTCATGGTGAGGTTAAAAAACCGGAAACTATTAATTACCGAACATTCAAACCCGAACGGGATGGGCTTTTCTGCGCTAAAATCTTTGGCCCGACCAAAGATTACGAGTGCAATTGCGGGAAGTACAAGCGCATGAAGCACCGCG
>CAZVRN010000505.1:0-1550 GCA_964629485.1 uncultured Thermodesulfobacteriota bacterium
CACGCTTTTTCTGGAACACCGGCGGGACGTTATTATACGCCGCACCAGATTCGATCTCGCCAAAGCAGAAGCCAGAGCTCATATTCTGGAAGGTCTCAAGGCAGCCCTGGATCAACTCGACATGGTAATAGAACTCATTCGCTCCAGCCCATCCCCTGCGGAAGCCAAGACACGGCTGCAGGAACGCCTTGAGATTACAGAAATCCAGGCCCAGGCCATCCTTGATCTCAGGCTTCAGAGACTTACCGGTCTTGAACGCAGGGCCATTGATGAAGAATATCTCCAGGTAATTAAAGATATCGCCAACTACTGGGAAATTCTCAGAAGCGAACAGCGCGTCAACCATATTATTGAAGAAGAACTGCTTCAGCTTAAAGATATCTATGGAGACGAACGCCGCACGGAAATTATTGATCATGTTGACGGGGATTTGAGGCCAGAGGACTTCATTGTCGAGGAAGACATGGTCGTGACCATCTCCCATACCGGATATATTAAACGGAACCCCATCAGCCTCTACCGGGCTCAAAAGCGGGGCGGCAAGGGAATCACCGGTACGCGGCCCGGCGAGGAAGACTTCGTGGAGCGTCTTTACATCGCCTCCACACACAGTTACCTGCTTTTTTTGACTTCCGCCGGGTATCTGTACTGGCTCAAGGTGCACGAGATACCGCAAGCCGGGCGCATGGCCCGCGGAAAAGCTGTCGTTAACCTTCTGGACCTGGCTTCCGGGGAAAAACTGGCCACGGTCCTGCCGGTGAAAAACCTGGAAGAAGAAAACCGGTTCGTCGTTATGGCTTCCAAGAAGGGCTTGGTAAAGCGCACCCCGCTGAGTGCCTTTAAACACCCCCGGAAAAAGGGAATTATCTGCCTGACTATCAACGAGGGAGACGAGCTTGTCTCGGCCGCCTTGACCGATAACCACAGCTATATTTTCTTAGCCACCCAAAGCGGCAAGGCGATTTGTTTCGCTGAAAGTGAAGTTCGTTCGATGGGCCGGACCGCCGCAGGAGTGCGCGGAATCACCCTCTCGCCGGGTGACTGTGTGGTCGGGATGGAGGTTCTGAACGAAGGAAAAGACAAGGATATATTAACCGTTACCGCGAACGGGTACGGCAAAAGGACTAGCGCTTCAGAATATCGCGTCCAATCCAGGGCCGGAAAAGGCCTTATCACTATCAAGACAACGGACCGCAACGGCCCGGTTGTCGGAGTTTTCCAGGTGGTGGATGAAGACGAATTGATGCTGATCACGGACACGGGCCGGATTATTCGTACCAGGGTGAAGGAGATCAGGGTCATCGGCCGAAACACACAGGGAGTCAAGCTTATCAACATAAATCCGGGGGAAAGGGTCATGGCCGTGGCCCGGCTGGACGAAAAGGAGGATGACTAGTTTTACGCAGCGGACCCTGCGCCCTTTAGCGATATGAAATTTTAAGAGAACAAGGATTTCGATTGCCGTTTTTCAGTGAAACGGATCAGATTCGCGGCTTGGAGTGCTTTCCGGCCGGCTTCGCAGCAACGGGAACAGGCGCCTCGGCGGGCGG
>CAZVRN010000506.1:0-1528 GCA_964629485.1 uncultured Thermodesulfobacteriota bacterium
TGTAGAGCGGCTGTCCGAATTTTTCCTCCATGGCCTTTAAAAGTCCTGTATTTAAGGCCCCGCCGCCGGTGACCACAATATCGCCCTGCATCTTCAGCCTGGCGAACATGGCGTTGAGACGGCTGGCAATGGCGTCGTGAAGCCCGGCCAGTATATCTTCCAGGGCCGCGCCTTCAGCCAGTTTGGATACGACTTCCTGTTCGGCGAAAACAGTACAGACGTTGCTTATCTTGATCACTTTTTGAGACTTTAAAGACAGGGGGCCGATGTCCTCAACCCGTAACCCCAGGGCCTCGGAAATAACCTCCAGAAACCTCCCCGTTCCTGCAGCGCATTTGTCGTTCATAACAAAATCAACCACCCTGCCCTGGCTGAGCTTCATCCCTTTGGAGTCCTGTCCTCCGATATCGATAACCGCAGTCGCGGACGGAAAAGACCAGTGGACGCCTCTGGCATGGCAGGAAATTTCAGTGATCTGCTTGTCGGCAAAGGGAACGTTAATTCTCCCGTAGCCCGTGGCCACAACATACTCGAGATCATCTATGGCCGCTCCGATCTGGTCCAGGGCCCGGGCCATTACTCTGTTTGCCGTCCGCCGGTGTTCGGCCCCGGTCGGTCCGAGAATCGAGACCAGCACATCTTTTTCCATGATTACCACTTTGGCAGTGGTTGAACCCAGGTCAACCCCGGCAAATAACATGTCTTATTGCTCCCGGATCACAAGAATCAGTTGTTTTATAATTAGGAGACGCGGAATGAATTTGATGCAAGTTCCAAATCACTTTGGTTGTTTAATCCGACACCTTCCCGGTGATACAAGCGGGCCGGTCTGTTCCCGCCGTTTTATCAGATGGACTATATGGAGACGGCCATAAACTGTCAAGGGAAAACCATGCGATTCGTGCAAGGCTCCCCGCGTCCCGCCCTTTCTTGGTTCCGGCTGCGCACCTCAATCCCCGTTCTCTCGAAAAAGGCTGTGCCGCATTTAGGCCCGGAAAAACAGATTGAGGCCCCTGGCAAGCCAGCGGAAAATTCCCAAATCATCATTTTGCGGGTCTTGCCGGGCTGGTTCAGCGTTGAAGACCTCTTAAAAACGAGTAATTTTGTTGAAATCGCGGAAAGCGACAATGAGTTCAGTTAAAAGACGAAGTTCTTAAGAGGTCTTGGTTGAGAAGTAAAGCCTGGCCTAAGAAAAAAGTACTAATTGAAAACATGCAAGTAGTACTTTTAGGTTAAAAAAAAAATAATAAATTCATACTATCTTCGGATTTACATATCCTGCATTAACAATTACATTTCAAATCAGTAAAAAAATAATAACGAGGTGTAAGTTTTGAAGACCGGGATATTAGCTTTATTAATTTTTATTCTGTTAGCGGGCGTTGCGAGCGCAACTGTCATTGATTTCGATTCCTACTCCAGTATCCAGGCGATTGAAAACGATTATAATCTTGATTTCTCAAGCCTTTGGGATGTCAAGACCGACGGAACCGCCAATCAGGTGGGGTTTTTCATCGATTTCGCCGAC
>CAZVRN010000507.1:0-1522 GCA_964629485.1 uncultured Thermodesulfobacteriota bacterium
AGTATGGGGTGAAAGCTCCATCGAGGGTTCGAATCCCTCTTCCTCATACCTGTTGATATAGCGACGAAAAGTCCGGGCACAAACACCCGGCAGATAAGCCGCCTCTTCTTGTGTTAATCTCTGCTCTTGCCAACCATGGTATGCCTCTTCAAATCTTATCATCCGGATCTCCTGTAACAACTCCGCCCGTCTCATGCTCTCCACCTCCCAGGATTCCATTTCGACCGGACAGTTTATCTGCTCCCAACAATAACCTTGACAATTATAAAAGTATGGAATATATTTTTAAATACAAAGAAACCGTAGTATGGTTGTGCCATCTTCACGTTCATGGAGCTAATTCCGCCTCAAAAATTAATATTATTAAGGACTTACCACTAGACTACTAAATATATTTTTCTTAAATTCGAAGAAACCTTCAGTGGGAACAATATGGAAGAGGCTTTATTCGCTCAGAATAGAGTATTTTAATATTAAAAAAACCAAATACCCCTGCCCGGGTGATATTCGGCGAGAACAGGTAAAATCTTTTCGCAAATTCGACGTCATCTAACGTATCACGGCGGAATTGAAATAATAACTTAGCGCCAGCCATAAATTATCCTGAACTACTTATGGGGATCATTGAAATTTTATAAAGGGCGGCATATCTGCCAAATGGTCCAGACCGCTTGATTCAATCTAAAATTGAGTTCAACTGCTTTTCATCCTGGTTGTCCGTAGTCTGGGACGAGTGAATTGTTGAAATAAAAAATCGTAATTAAAAAAGATGTTGCATGTGCAAAAGATGATATCGCTAAAAATTGCCTACTATTAAGGAAAGGAACAAAATTCAAAATGAACTTAGCTGAATTGAAAGTTAAAAAGATATCCGAACTGACCTCCATGGCGAAGGAGTACAATATCGATGGGGCGGCCAGTCTCAGGAAACAGGAGCTGATTTTCAGTATTCTCCAGGCTGAAACCGAAAGAAACGGCCTCATTTACGGTGGCGGTGTCCTGGAAATCTTACCGGACGGTTTTGGTTTTCTTAGAGCCCCTGAATCCAACTACCTCCCCGGCCCGGATGATATATATGTCTCGCCGAGCCAGATCAAGCGTTTCAATTTAAGAACCGGAGACACAGTGACCGGCCATATCCGGCCGCCTAAAGACAATGAGCGTTATTACGCCCTGCTCAAGGTCGACGGCGTAAATTTCGAGGACCCGGAACTGGCGCGGGATAAAATCCTTTTTGACAACCTGACTCCCCTGTATCCTGAAGTGCGGATTCACCTCGAAACAAAGTCGGATAATTACTGCATGCGGGTCATGGACCTCCTGACGCCCATTGGCATGGGTCAGCGCGGACTTATTGTCGCCGCACCCAGAACCGGCAAAACAATGCTCCTGCAGGATTTGGCCAACAGTGTCACCACGAATCATAAGAATATGATCTTGATCGTACTGCTCATTGACGAGCGGCCCGAAGAAGTGACCGACATGCAGCGTTCAGTTCGGGGCGAGGTTATCAGTTCCACCT
>CAZVRN010000508.1:0-1522 GCA_964629485.1 uncultured Thermodesulfobacteriota bacterium
CGAAAGGTCTGAAGCCGGATGTAAACAGTTGATGGCCGCCTTGAAAGCAGGCGGTTTTTATGAATTCGAATGGCTTGAACCGGAGGAACTGAGAGCCGTTTTTCCTGAAATCAGCCCAAAGGTCAGGGGCGGCTTGAGCCTGCCGCAGCTTCAGGTGGAGCCCTATAAATACACGCTCGGTCTGGCGCAGGCGGCAGAGGCTATGGGTGCTGAGATTCGGAACGGTGATGTGGTGGGCTTCGAAACAAAGGAGAATAAGATTACATCGGTCAAGCTTGCTTCGGGTGCGGAGTTCACGGCCGGTATTGTGGTCATAGCCATGGGGCCATGGAGCGGACAAGCTGCTTCATGGCTGGGGCAGGAAATTCCCATGGAGGTCGCCATGGAGGAATGCCTGCGCGTGAGGCCTCTGTATGATTTTCCACGACACTCGCTTGCCGGAAGGGTCGAAATTCTCTCCAGGGTCAATGGCGACGTGGTCCTGGCCACGGCAGAAGTTCGGTCCAAGGCTCATTACTTCGATTTTAAAGCAAGGCCTGATTTTGATGACAGCCTGTCCGAAGAAGTAAAAACCCAAAACATAGAAGCGGCCATGAAGCTGCTTCCTTCTCTTACGAAATCCGAGCTGGTCGAGCACAGGGGAGATCTTTTGGCTTACGGGCCTGCCCCCTTTTATCACAAACCGGTGATGGGTCGGTTCCCCACATGGCAAAACGCTTATATCGCCACACGGTTCGGCGGAATGGGGATACATCTGAGCGTGGGCGCGGGCGAGTATATGGCTGATTTTATTGCCGGTGAAGATCCGCCTGTGAGAGTGAAACAGATGATGAAAGTTTTAAGCCCGGCTTCGGTCTAGTTTAAACGACATAGGGTTTTTTATTATGAGCGAAGCAGCCGAATCGATAAGTTATCCACCTCGTATCAAACTGGCGAGGACTCCCACGCCCCTGGAACCCCTGAACCGACTCAGCGAAAAATTTGGGGTTGAGATATACATCAAACGGGACGACCTGACAGGCATGGATCTTTCGGGCAACAAGGTGCGCAAGCTGGAGTTTGTGCTTTCCGAGGCGATAACCCAGGGGGCGGATACAGTCATAACATGCGGCGGAGCCCAATCAAATCACGCGCGGGCAACAGCCGTGGCCGCCGCCAGGCTCGGGCTTCGATCCCGCCTGATTCTTGCCACTCCCGACCCGGCAAACCCACCCCCTCTGGAAGGTAACGTTTTTTTAGACCGTCTGGTTGGCGCTGAAATTGTTTGGGTCAGACCCGAAGAATACCGGCGCCGTGATGAAATTTTCGAACGTGAATCAACGTATTTGAAAAGATTGCAGCGAAAGCCGTATATCATACCTGAAGGGGCCTCAAATTCCCTGGGGGCCTGGGGGTATATTAGAGCCGCCGAGGAACTTGCACATGATCTCTCTGGTCTTGAGGGAAACCACGGTGCGGCGACAACGATCATACACGCGGCAGGGTCTGGGGGTACGAGCGCGGGACTTATTCTGGGCACTCG
>CAZVRN010000509.1:0-1518 GCA_964629485.1 uncultured Thermodesulfobacteriota bacterium
ATCAATGCATTTAACCATGGGCAGGTTATGTTTGAGCCCGATCTCAAAGTCATTCGGGTCATGGGCCGGGGTTATTTTTAAAGCGCCGGTGCCAAACTCCATGTCCACGTAATCGTCACCAATAACCGGAATATTTTTGTTTACAATGGGCAGAACAACCTCAAGGCCGATAAAATCTTTATATCGGGGGTCCTGGGGATTCACCGCCACGGCGGTGTCCCCGAGCATGGTCTCGGGCCGCGTTGTGGCCACCACCACATACCCGCTGCCTTCAGCCAGGGGGTAGCGCACATAATACAGGTGCGCGCTGATATCCTCGTGCTCAACCTCTATATCGGCCAGCGCCGTCTGGCAGCGCGGACACCAGTTGATAATGCGGTCGCCCTGATAAAGAAGACCTTGCTCATAAAGCGTTACGAAAACTTCTTTCACCGCAACAGACAGGCCCTCATCCATGGTGAAGCGCTCGCGGCTCCAATCACAGGACGAACCCAGCCGCTTGAGCTGGTTAATGATGATGCCGCCGTATTGTTTCCGCCACTCCCAGACGCGCTCGATAAATTTTTCCCGGCCCAGTTCTTCCCTGGAAGAGCCTTCGGCCGCCAGTTGGCGTTCCACGACATTTTGGGTGGCGATACCGGCATGGTCTGTTCCCGGAAGCCACAAGGTGTTATACCCCTTCATCCGGTGATAACGAATCAGGATGTCCTGCAGCGTATTGTCCAGGGCGTGTCCCAGGTGAAGCGTACCGGTTACGTTGGGCGGAGGGATAACAATGGTATATGGTTCGCTTGTACTATTTTCGTCCGCCCGAAAATATCCGCCTTCTTCCCAATACTTGTAAAAACGGCTCTCAGCACTTTTAGGATCAAACGCCTTTTCCAGTTTTTCAGTCGTCATTCCTCTCTCCGATAATACGCTAAGGTCTAAACGCCCGGCTAAATTAACGCAAAGTTCGGGCGTTCGCAAGTCAAATCAAGACCCGGCTGAAGCCTGGTCCTTCAAAGGTCTTAATTTTGCAAAGATTATCCAGTCCCCAGGGCCGGTCAGCCGGAAAAAAGAAGGGGACCGGCTCGGGGCCAATCCCCATAAAAACAGTATTCCGGACCGCCCCTTAACCGGGGCGAGCTACGAAAAACAATCTGGTTTCAGGTCTGAACACTAAGTCTCCTCAAGCTCGGCCCGAAGTTTTTCCAGCTCACGCGTAACAACTTCCTCTATAACCCGGGGCAGCATTCCCTCCAGGGTGCGGCTGACCGTTTCCCTGACCGTCTCTCTCACGATTTCTTCCAGCCGCTCCTGGTTAAGCGCGGGTATTTCCGCACCCGCGGCCGTTGCGGCTTCGGCGTCCGGCCCGGCCTCGCTTAAAAAAGCGCTGGGCGTCTTTTCAGCCTGGTCAACAAGTTCGGCCGCAGCGTCAAAACCGGTCTCAACCTCGCCTTCGGCCCGGGAAGCCTCCGCCTCCGTGGACTTGAAAGTGTCTTCCAGGTCTAGCTCTAAGTCGTCCCTTTCTTCAAT
>CAZVRN010000510.1:0-1516 GCA_964629485.1 uncultured Thermodesulfobacteriota bacterium
ATTATACTACAGTCTATGATGACCCAAATAGCCCTATACCCCATTCTTCAAACAAATATATATATAAAAATAAAGCTATAGATGGTACTAATATAGACTCTATTGTAAAAAATAAATGGAGTAAATTTCAAATGATATTTAATGGGCTGTCATTTTCGATGAAAAAAATATCTGTAACACGAGCTGGTTTAGCAAACGGGAGCGATAGAGCCTTAGCTATGAAGCCGCCTTTTAATGATTTTGATATCTTCCCATGCTTCCCGTTTTTTTTCTGGATGCCTGTTGAGGTATTCCGGGTGAAAGGTGGGCATTGCGGGAAAGCCGAACAAATTATGAAATCTGTGACGGAGTTCAGCCAGAGATTCCGGGCGATTCAGAAGGCCTTGAGACGCAGATTCACCAAGAACACAGATAACCCTGGGTCGGACAGCCATGACCTGACGAAAAAGAAAAGGCAGACAGGCTCGTATTTCATTCAGCTCTGGTCTTCGATCATCAGGGGTTCGGCATTTTACGGCCGTGGTGATGTAGCAATCCGCGCGGAGTATCTCAAGTCCTTTTTCAATAATATCGGTCAGCAGACTTCCATCTTTTCCTGAAAATGGTTTTCCTTCGATCTCATCGGTTTTTTTCGGGAAATCTCCGATGAACATTAAATTTGCCCTGGGATGTCCCTCGCCAAAGACGATTCGTTTACGACTGCTCGAAAGCTGACATTGAGTGCAACTGCCCAGTTCATCCCTGATGTCTTCCAGGGTTTCTTTGAAGGAATTGATTATGGAGTCGTCAAGGAGAGCCAAGCGTGTCTGAGGCAGATTCATTAGGCCCAAGCTTTTCAGGTAGTTAAGATAATTTTTTACCTGGCGAGCCAAGTCAAATAATTCCTGGCGCCTGTTACTTGCTTCAGACACGGCGTTCTAAAATTAAAGACAAGATGCGGTTCCAAATACGGTCAGCCACTTCTTCCTTGGGAAGCAACGGCAGTTGCTCGACCTGACCCGCAGGGTTGATAATACTCACCTGATTGGTTTCAGCGGCAAAGGCTGCTCCTGGTGCCCCGATCTGATTGGCGACGATCAAATCCAGATTTTTGGTTTTTAATTTGCCTTTGGCATACTCGATCATATTCTCTGCTTCTGCGGCAAATCCGACTAAGATCTTGTCACCTTTATTTTTACCGACCCCGGCCAAGATATCCGGATTTAGCGCCAGTTCAATAGGAGGTGGAACCTTGGTTTTCTTGACCTTCCCCTTGACTCTCTCCGCAGGCCTGAAATCCATGGGGGCAGCGGCCCCGACCAGAACATCAACTCGCTCAAAATATTCATGCACCGCTTCCTGCATCTCAAGCGTGGAGCCCACTGAAACCGTTTCAATCCCGTAAGGAACCGGTAAAGCGGTCGGGCCGGTAATAAGTATCACTGCGGCCCCGCGCCGTCGGGCGCTTTTGGCAAGAGCCATGCCCATTTTGCCGCTGGATATGTTACTCATATATCTGATGTCGTCCCATTTTTCC